>JAENWQ010000250.1 GCA_016649855.1 Actinomycetota bacterium
AGCCGACCGAAGCCACTACCCTGGCTTCATGAATCGGACATTCATGTTTGGCCGGTCGTCGAGACGACCGGCTCTCGCCGTCCCCGTGCGCTCGGTCAACAAGGCCGTGCTCCTTGTGCTCGCCGTCGTGCTGCTGACTGCCGCCGCGTGTGGTGGTGACTCTCCGGAGGCCGAAGACTCTCCTGATTCTCCCTCCGGTGCTGCGGCGTTCGAGCAACCGTTCACCGACGTGGATGCCTACCCCCTGTTCGTCAACTCTGAGATCGTGGTGGGGGAGAACCGGATCCTCGTAGGGATCCTCAACCAAGATGACGCTCCGATCGGTTCTCCCGAGATCGAGGTGTCTGCCGATCTGTACGACCTCGAGGCCAGCACGACCGAACCGGTTTCGACGATGGATCTCGAGTTCGAGTGGTCAATCGAAGACGTCACCGGGGTTTACGTGGGCCACGCCGCGTTCCCTCACGCGGGTAAGTGGGGGGCGGAGGTTTCGATCCAGGGGGAAGGCATCGACGAAACCGTCAAGACCTCTCTTACGGTTGCGGAGGAAGGTTCGACCCCGGCTCTGGGAGCGACCGTGCCGGCGTCGGACACGCCCACCCTTGACGACAAACCTCTCAAGGAGCTCTCCACCGATCTGCACCCGGACGAGACCTTCTACGAGACCTCGGTCGCAGACGCGCTCGACGCGGGGCGGCCGTTCGTCCTCGTGTTCGCTACGCCGAAGTTCTGCACCTCGGCCGTTTGCGGCCCGACCCTCGATCTCGTGAAGGACATCGCGAAGGGATCCTCCGGGATCGACTTCATCCACGTCGAGGTGTACGAGCTTCCTGCCGATCCGTCCAACCTGGTCCCCGTTCCCTCCGCCTCGGAATGGGGACTCCCGAGCGAACCGTGGGTGTTCGTCGTCGACGGCGACGGCAAGCTCGCCGCCAAGTACGAGGGGATCGTCGGGGCGGATGAGCTACAGGAAGAGCTCGAGACTCTCTAGGCGTCTTCCAGGCTGAGCGCGTAGAGATCGCCCGAGCGCTCCTCGACCTCGACCCGGACGGGTTCGCTCGATATCGCGTGAGCCCGCAGGTGTTCGGGCGGGAACGCGTAGGTCACATCGGGGTCGATCAGGATCTCGAACGTCTCGCCGTCCGATCTGACCGTGAACGATTCCACGTCCACGAGTGATGTCGCCTCGACGGTGGCCACGATGCCGGTGATGACCCGGCTGCCACCAGTCTCAGATGCCGCGTCACCGCCGCATCCCGTCAGCGCCAGGATCCCCACCAGCAAGAGACCTGATGTTCTCACCCCTGTCGTTCTCAGTCCTGATGTTCTCACCCCTGTCGTTCTCACCCCTGTCGTTCTCATCATGCGTAGGGTAGCCGCCGTGGAGACCTATACCCCGTCGTTGGACGAGCTTCGAAACCTGGTCGAGGGCGAACTGGATGAGTTCCTGCGCGCCCGGGCAGGCGCACTCCCCGAAGCGTCTCCGATGATCGAGGAGATCTCGGCTCTGATCGGAGCCGGGGGCAAGAGGATCCGGCCCGCGTTCTGCTACTGGGGGTACAGGGCGGCGGGGGGAACCCACTGTGATGCGATCGTGCGAGCGGCGGCGAGCCTCGAGTTGCTGCATACGTTCGCCATCGTCCACGACGACATCATGGACGGCTCCGACGAGCGTCGCGGGGTTGCCACGGTCCACGTCCGGCATGGCGTAGGGGTGGGGATCCTCGTGGGAGACCTGGCCTTGGTGCTCGCGGATGAGCTCTTCATGACCGCCGGATTCGATGCCGCGACCACGCTGCGGGGCTTCGGTTCGTACTCGGTCATGCGCGAAGAGGTCATCTCCGGCCAGCACATGGACGTCGTCGCGGCGAACCGCATCGATGTCTCCGAGGAGCACGCGCGGCGCATCGCGGTCCTCAAGTCGGGCCGGTACTCGATCGAGAAGCCCCTGGTTATCGGGGCCGCCCTGGCCGGCGCCTCCGACGGCTTCGGTGAGGGCCTCTCCCGCTTCGGCGATCCGCTGGGGGAGGCTTTCCAGATGCGGGACGACATCCTCGGCACCTTCGGCGATCGGGTGAGCGTGGGGAAGCCGGTGGACTCCGACATCCGCGAGGGGAAACGCCACGTCCTGTACGCGAAGACCAGGGCGCTGCTCGGCGATGGCGATCGCGCTCGGTTCGAAGAGCTGTGGGGGGCTGCCGATCTGACCACCGAAGAGGTCGACACCCTCCGGGGACTGATCGATTCTTCCGGCGCCAGAGCGGAGATCGAATCCGAGATCGATCACAGGTGGTCGGAGGCTCGTTCGGTCCTCGAGGAAACCGACATCCCTCCGGACGCGCGTTCGGCCCTCGAAGACCTCGGTCGGCAGGCCGTTCGTCGCCGCGTGTAATCTTCGGGCGGCTTACTTTGGAGCGTGGTCCGTTTCCACGACGGAAACGCACCGCATCGGCGAGATCGGGAGTTCAAGGTTGGATCCGGAACAGATCTATCAGGAAGTCCTGCAGGAGGAGCAGCAGAAGGGCAGCTCGCCCCCCGTGGCGGAGGGCCGTGCCAAGGCTGCTCGTAAACGAGCGACCGAGGGATCGCCGCACCCCAAAGAGCCGAAGTGGTGGTCCGGCTCCCAGCCTCACCTCGAGGGCGGTGACGAAGCCCCCGCCGCCGAGGTAGAGGAAGCCCCCGCCGGTGAGGCGGAGGAGTCGAAGGAGGCCGAGCCCGCCGCCGAGCCGGCTCCCGAACCGGTCGCAGAAGAAGAACCGGCCGCGGCCGAAGAACCTGCCGCGGCGCCGGCTCCTGCACCCGAGCCTGCTGCCGCC
>JAENWQ010000047.1 GCA_016649855.1 Actinomycetota bacterium
CCCACCGACGCACATCGTTTCGAGTCCGATCGTCTTGTCCGTGTCTCTCAGCTGATTGATCATGGTTCCCATGATGCGGGCGCCGGTCATCCCGTAAGGGTGTCCGATGGCGATCGCTCCACCGTTCGGGTTGAAGCGATCGTCGAACGGATCCATCCCGACCTCGCGGCACACGGCGATCACCTGAGCGGCGAACGCCTCGTTCAGCTCCATAACGTCGACGTCGCCGATGGACATGCCGGCTTGTTTGAGGACCTTGCTCACCGCTTCGATCGGTCCCACGCCCATGATCTCGGGCTCGACCCCCGAGACCGAGGTTGCGACGATGCGGGCCAGGGGAATGACGCCCAGCTGCCCGGCGCGTTCGTCGCTCATCACGACCAGTGAGGCCGCTCCGTCATTCAACGGACACGAGTTGCCCGCGGTAACGACACCACTCGGATCGAACGCGGGCGGGAGCGACTGCAGCTTCTCGAGCGTCGAGGACGCACGGGGACCGTCGTCCTTCTCGACGATGGTGCCGGCGGCGTTCGTGTACGGCGAGATCTCCCAGTCGAAGAAGCCGCGCTCTTGCGCGGCAACGGCGCGTTCCTGGCTGCGCTGCGCGAAGCGGTCCATCTCTTCGCGCTCGACGCCGTACTGCTTGGCGACGTTCTCGGCGGTCATTCCCATCGGGATGTAGACGTTGGCGATAGCGGCGTCGTCGCCGAAGAGCTTCGGGTGCAGCTCGTCCATGTCCTTGGGGTACCCGTCGACCTGGCTGACCGACTCGACGCCACCGGAGATGAACACGTCACCCTCCCCGGCCCTGATCGCGTGGAACGCCATCCGGATCGTCTGGGTCGACGACGCGCAGAAGCGGTTCACGGTCGTTCCGGGGACGTGCTGCGGCAGCTCGGCCAGGAGGGCGGCGCGGCGGCCGAGGTTCATCCCCTGCTTCTGCTCGGGGAAGCCGCACCCGATCATGACGTCGACGATCTCGCCGGGATCGACTTCCGGGACCTTGGCGAGCGACTCCTTGATGGCGAACGCCATGAGATCGTCGGGGCGGTCACCGGCGAGCGAGCCCTTCTTGGCCCGGCCCACGGGGGTGCGGGCTACGGAGACGATCACTGCTTCGGGCATGTGGGCTCCTTGTTTCGAGAACTTTGGCATCAGGGTGCTTGGAGGGCCCAGCATAGTGGAGGGGCGGCGGGTCTAGGCCTCCACTCGCCGTCGAGCGGCCCTAGATCGACCCCGTGTCGGACAGGAAACGGAAGGGCATCACTGAGCGCGCGTTGCCGACCGTCGCCTTCCACAGTACCCGGTAGTGACCGTTCGAGAGGTCTTCGCGCAGGGCGAAACGGGAGTGCTCATTGAGCCGGTCGCGGGCAACGGTCGTCCACGTGTCCGAGGTCTTCCGCTGGAGCAGTACCCGATCATTGGGGCGTTTCGGGGCGATACGGCCGGTGAAGACGGTACCGTCGTAAGTGCCGAGGTCGATCATCGCCGGCACGCCGACCCTTCGCCCCTCGGATGCACCATCGCTGCACAGATCGTTCGATTCGACCTCGGCGTGATAGACCGCGTTCTCCCTGCCTCTCACGCTCGACGTCCAGTGACCCCCGCTATCGGGTACGACCGTGTCGACTTTGGTCAGGCGCATGTCGTCCATCGACTGCCGGAAGACCTGGACGACGAGGGGACCGGTGCACCCTTCTTCCCTGACGACCTCGCCTGAGAGATCGATCTTCTCTCCGTAGGAAACCCGTTCTGGAGTCTCGATCGTGACCGAGGCGCGGTCATCGGGAGCACCTGGAGCCGGCGGGGTGGTTGGAGTCGGGCTTGCGCTCGGGCTCGAGCTTGGGCTGGGGCTTGGAGTCGGGCTCGGCTCTGGGTTACCACCACCGAGCGATTCCGGAAGGCTGGGGACGTTCGCCAACGAAGCTGTCGCGATCAAGGGCGCCTTTGCGGTGTTGGCGTAGCGGTCGCCCACGCGCTCGGGCGCATCCATCGGCACGAGCCATTCGGTCTGCTGGCCGTCGATCTCCGTCACCGGCTTGGGTCCGAAGGCGTTGTCGGTGTCGTTCGTCACGAAGTAGTGGATCCCGTGACTCCCGAACGCGCCCTGCTTGTAGGGGCCGTCGTAGCCTTCGGGGGCCTGTCCCCAACAGGGACGGTCGACGTAGTCGATGTTGCGCTCGTGCATCCACGCGTAGCTCTCACCGGGCCACTGCCGCGGCGAGGGATCGTCCCCGGTCCCGTCGTCGAAGCACGCGTCGTCCCGGTAGTAGGGGGTCACGAGTGGGTTCTCGAGCGCTTGGGCGTTCTTCAACTCGAACATGTAGACGAGCGATCCGTTGTCGCCGCGCCCCGCGACCTGCTCCCAGTTGAGGAACGCGAGCGGTCGCGTGAAGGTCGGGTCGGGGACATCGAAGAACGCAGGCTGCCCGAAGAGGTCGTCGATGTTGCCGACGGCTTCATCGTCCTGTCCGTCGATCGGGACCCCGTCCGTGAGTGCTTCGTTGTAATAGGTCGAGACCTGATCGTGGTTGTAGTCCCACGACGTGTAGAGGCCGTCCGGCGGGATCGGGTGGACCCGCACGTGGTAGTGGTAGGTGATCGTGTTCCGGTAGAAGGCTTCGATCTTGGTGACGTTGGTCCCGGAATCTGCGCCCCACACCTCGCGGATCGCACGCACCGGACCGGCAAGCTCGCCGAGAAGCGCCGAGTTGCCTTCCCAGTTCACCTGCTCGTCTTCGAAGCCGACGACCGAGATGGTCGAGTCGGGACTCTGCTGGAAGGCGCGGCCCTTCCACCGGTCGAGCAGGTCGGCGCCGTAAACCCCGGGCTCACCGGGCTTCGCGACGCGCTTCTCTCGCACCATCCAGCGACCCGACGCCTTCCACCTGTACGCGTCGGTGCTGACCGTGATGCCGTCGCGCGAGAACCGGTCGGTCGACTCCCGAACGGTGCCGTCCTGATCGCACACCGTCCCGGAGAGATTCGGCCCGTAGCCGGTGTTCGACGTTCCGAGCTTCTCGGGGTCGTCGTCGGTGAAGGAACCGCGGTCGATCCACTCATCCGCGTCGGCGTCACGCTCGTAGCGGACGTAGCCGTTGCCCGCGCCGAAGCTCGAACCGTCCTCGGTGGTGAAGAGATAGATATGGGAGAACGAGTCGGGAGCGCCGGGAGTAAAGGGGTCGGACAGCGAGATGTCGTAGGGATCGCTCAGCGCGCCACCTGGTGCGGTCGCATCCGCGGGAGCTTTCGAGCCGGCATCCGACGCCATGAACACGATCTCGTCATCGTCGTCGAGTGTCGGAACCGGATCGATCATCGCGCCGCCACCCTCGGGATACCGGGCGATGCACTCGCCGGCGGTCTTCTTCCAGCTCTCGGTGTCCCACGCGTAGGTGAGCTCTTCGTCGGTGCCGGAGTAGATGCCGAAGTCGGAATTGGCGTTGGCGAGGAAGTAGGGGAACCGCTGGTCGATCTGGAGCGGAACTTCGACGAAGGCCTCGCCATCCCAGCGGTAGGCGGCAATCTTCGACGGATCGACGCCGTCACGAGAGTCCGGGGGCACGGTCAGCGTCCCGTTGTGAGCGTCCCGGACGTTGTCACCGTTCTCGGTGCCCGAGGGATACGTGTTGGCTACTCCCGTAGCGGCAAGGCGTGACCACAGAGGTAGCCGGTCGCCGGTAAGAACCACGGCCTCGGTCTCACGAGCCGGAGCCTCCACAGCCGGGAGTTGCGCCGCCGCGTCCTGCGCCGGCAACACCGCGAGGAAGAGGGCAGCGGTCATCCCGCTAAGGGCGAGAAGAGCTGGTACCCGGTTGTTCATCTGGATCCTCACGGTCGTGGTTGGCGTTGTCATCTGGATTCGCCGGAGCGGGGCCAGTTCCTTCGCGCGGCGGAATCGGGACAAGGCGCGGGAATGTTCTTCCGTCGGCGGGCTCGCCCCGCTATGTTGGAGTGGCCACGCAGCCACTCAGGAGGATGCACCATGTCCGTCCCGCGGCTTTTGGTCGCAGGCCTCACTTCGGGGCTTCTCGTTCTCGGCTCGGGGGTCGGTGTCGCCCACGACGGGGTGGTCACCGCGAAAGCGACCATCTCGAGGACCCAGCAGGGATTCAAGGGCAAGGTTGTGACGACCTCCAAGGACTGTAAGAAGCGCAAGATCACGCTCTTCAGGGCGTCCAAGGGCGGCGCTCACAAGGTGGCCAAGGCCAAGAGCAACAAGAAGGGGAAGTGGTCGGTCAAGGTCCCCGGCGCCTCGGGCAAGTACTTCGTGAAGGTGGCCAAGAAGACCGTCTCTCGCTACCTTCACGTCCACCGATGTAAGGCGGCCAAGTCCCCATCCGTTCGCGCCTAGGAGCCTTTGGCCCGAATTTGCCCTGATTACGTAGTGATTCTGACCCCTGAGACGTCGATGCTCTTCCTAGTGTCTGGAAAGCAGACTTCGATCCAGGAGGTTGGTGTGGCTGTTCGCCGCAAGTTGGTAGTCGTGCTCACGGGTGCGATGGTGGCGCTCGGATCGTTCCAGGTGGTTTCCGCTCACGAGTTCACCGCCAAGTCCCACGTTTCGATCAAGGTCACGAAGAAGGGTTTCAAGGGCTCGGTGTCCTCCGAGGAGGATTCCTGCCTCGAAGGCCGCAAGGTCGTCCTCTTGAAGAAGAGGAACGACAAGAAGGTCGACTCCACCCACACAGATGGATCCGGGGACTGGACGATACGCGTACCGGATGCGGCCGGGAAGTACTACGCCAAGGTGACCCGGAGCATCGATGAGTACCAGGACGAGTACCACCACTTGCACGATTGTCAGGGCAATGAATCGGACACCGCCCAGGCCTAGCGCCGAAGCCATCGTGATCTGAGGGCCTGGAGATGAAGCTGCTGAGGCGCGTCGTCGTGGCAGCGCTCGTCATCCTCGCAATCGACGGGTGCTACGCAGCGGTCCGCCTCACTCTCGAGATGAAGTGGGCCGCGTCAGCGCTCGACAAAGGCGCTCACAAGCTCGAGGACGCCAAGTTCAATAAGGCCGAACAAAACTTCGACATCGCGCGGTTGCATGCTCGCGCCGCGGAGCGGATGACCGGACACCTCTCCTTCGAACTCTTGAGTCATGTTCCCGGGATCAGTTCCGACGTGCACACGATCGGTTCGCTGGTTGCGGCGGTCAATCATGGAGTGGATGCGGGCGTGACAGCGCTCGATGGGATCCAGGCGATGGACCCGGCCGACGAGGGACTCGCCGGCGCCCTGTACGAAGACGGACGGGTCGACCTGGCCGCGTTCGATGTTGCTCGTCCCTACGTAGAAGATGCCGTCGATCTCCTGGCGGAGGCCCGTAGCGACCTCGCCGGCACCCCGGTAGGTAACGTTCCTCAACTGTCGCGTGCGGTCGAGGAAGCAGGCGAACGCCTCGATTCCGCGCTCGATGCGGCGAGCGAGGGTGTACGCGTGATCGAGCAGCTACCGAGGCTCCTCGGAGCCGACGGCTCTCGTCGCTACTTCCTTGCGTTCCAGTCGCCCAGCGAAGCGCGCGGTGGCGGAGGCCTGATCGGGTTCTACGGGATCCTCGAGGCGGACCAGGGCGAAATCAAACTCGGCCACCTCGAGCCGATCGGCACGCTGACGAACAGGAAGAAGGAAGCTGCGGACGCGCCCGGATGGTTCCGTTCGCTCTACGGCAGCCTCGGCGCACTCGATGAATGGCGACAGGTGAATAGTTCGATCAACTTCCCGGCCGTCTCCGAGGTGATCCTCGATCGTTACGAGATGACGACCGGTGAGCAGCTCGACGGGGTCATCACGATGGACCCGCTGGCCCTCGGTGAACTGACTCAGGGGACCGGTCCCATTGACGCAGGAGCCCTCGGCAAGATCGATTCACGCAACGCCCGCGAGGTGTTGTTGAAGGACATCTACGTCGAGTATCAGGGCAGGCCCATCGCACAGAACCGGACCCTCAAGATCCTCGTCGATCACTTCTGGAGCAGGCTGGGCAGCGGCGAAGTGAACGTCACCGGTTTCTCCGACGGGCTTAGCGACGCTGTGGCCGGTGGGCATCTCAAGGTATTCGCCACCGATCCCGAGATCGAGAGCGCGCTCGTCGACCTCGGCGTGGACGGCGGGTATGAGGATGAGTCTTCCAACGTCCAGGCGGTATTCAACAACAACTGGTCCGCGAACAAGATCGACTATTACCTGCACCGCACGATCGAAACGTACGTCGTTCTCGACGCCGACGGTGAGGCCACGATCACCACGACCGCGATGCTGTCGAACTTCGCTTCTGCGGACGAGGGTGGGCTGATGAGTGGGGCCTTCATCGAGGGTCAGGAGCACGGTACCAACACGATGTCGTTGTTCTTCCTCATGCCGGAGGGTTCGCGGGATCCCGTGGTCACGATCGACGGGAAGGAGGACGATCCGTTCCGTGGTCGCGACGGCGGAGCGCCGGTTGCCTGGACGATCGTCCGGATCCCGGCCGGGGAGACCAGCATGGTCACCTTGACCTACGAGCTCCCTGACGGGATAAGAGACGGGCACTTCCCGTTCACCCTGTTCCCGCAGACGACCGTCAACCCGGACGCGTTCGTGCTCACCGCCGAAGGCCCGGATGGGCGCTTGCTGCCGATCAGAGAGATCACTCCCGACCTCACCCCGGCTTCCAAGCTGGTGAAGGGCGTCCTCGACCGACCGCATCGCTTCCGCATCGAGCTCTGAACCTTTTCGGCTTCGAGCGTGTCGCGGGCGCCGCCCGGCCGCCGATTGGTGTGCCGGGCCTGCTGGATTTGTCCATTCCGGACATCGCCCGATGTCCGTTCGCCCCTGAAGATTGGCGGAGCCCGGACCGCGTTCCCGCGCTCACGGGTCCATGCCCGCACGCCTAGAGATTGTGGGGATCATCCAAGTTGGACCCAGCGGCCCGCTCGGGGGAGACCGTCGTTGAGGAGCCTCGCCTATCCGGCGCCGAGGCCGCGGGGGTCGATGTCAAGTTCGAGCGCGTCTCCAAGCGATTCGGTGATTCGGTCGCAGTGGACGGGGTCGATCTCGAGATCATGAGCGGTGAGTTCTTCTCGCTCCTGGGGCCCTCGGGATCGGGGAAGACCACCTGCCTGAGGATGATCGCGGGCTTCGAGCGACCGAGCGAAGGTCGGATCGTGCTCCACGGCAGGGACGTGTCCGGTCTCCCTCCCTACGACCGGGACGTCAACACCGTGTTCCAGGACTACGCGCTGTTCCCTCACATGACGGTCGCCGAGAACGTGGACTACGGCCTCAAGGTCAAGAAGGTAGCGAAAGGTGAGCGCAGCCAAAGGGTCGCCGACAGCCTCGCGATGGTACAGCTCGAGCCCTTCGAAGGAAGGAAGCCGGCGGCGCTTTCCGGGGGTCAACGTCAGCGCGTCGCCCTCGCTCGGGCCCTCGTGAACCGTCCTCGGGTGCTGTTGTTGGATGAGCCGCTGGGCGCCCTCGATCTCAAGCTACGTCAGGAGATGCAGGTCGAGCTCAAGGCGATCCAGCAGGAGGTCGGGATCACGTTCATCTACGTGACCCACGACCAGGAAGAGGCCCTCACGATGAGCGACCGCCTCGCCGTGATGTCAAAGGGGAAGATCGAGCAGGTCGGAAGCCCTGCCGAAGTGTACGAATCGCCCGCCAGCGCGTTCGTCGCCGACTTCGTCGGGATCTCGAACCTCATCGACGCCGCGACCGCGGCCCGTCTCTCAGGCACGAGCGCCGCGTTCACGCTCCGTCCCGAGAAGATCCGCATGGTCGAGCACTCTGCTGCTCCGGGGCCGGAGGAAGTTGCCGCCGATGGGCGCGTCGAGCAAGTCGTCTACCTCGGCTCCGTGACCCGCTACCACGTCGATCTGGACGGCGGGGGCCGGTTGATCGTGACCGCTCAGAACCTGAGTCAGTCTTCGACGGAAGCACTCGAGGTTCAGGGGAAAGAGGTGCGGCTCCTGTGGAGCCGGGACAATCAGAGGGAGGTGAGCGCGTGACCACGCGCCGCTTCGGGGAGAGGGAGGTACGGATGAAGTTTCCGCTGCGATTGGGAGCCGCCTTGATGGTGGTGCTCCTGCTTGCCGCCGCGTGCGGTAACGATGACAAGAAGGAGTCGGACGATTCGGACGCAGGCTCCAGTCTGCCCACCGAGATCGGGGAGGGCGAGGGCGAGCTGGACCTGATCGCGTGGTCTGGGTACGTCGAGGACGGCTCGAACGATCCCAACTACGACTGGGTCACGCCGTTCGAGGAAGAGACCGGCTGCAAGATCAACGTCAAGTACGGCGACACCTCCGACGAGATGGTCACGTCGATGCGCCAGGGCGGAGGAGCGCTCTACGACGGCGTGTCGGCATCCGGCGATGCATCGAACCGTCTTATCGCCGGTGGCGACGTCGCCGAGGTCAACATCGACCTGATCCCGGGCTACGCCGATGTGATGGAATCCCTGCAGGAGCCGCCCCACAACACGGTTGATGGCAAGCACTACGGCGTGCCCTATCTGTGGGGCCCCAACGTACTGATGTACAACACCGACGTCGTCACCGAGACGCCGACCTCGTGGGACATCACCTGGGAGGCGGACTCGCCGTACACGGGCAAGATCACCGCGTACGACAGCCCGATCTTCATCGCGGACGCGGCTCTGTACCTGAAGGCGCACAACCCGGACCTCGGGATCACGGATCCTTACGAGCTGACCACCGAGCAGCTCGACGCGGCCGTCGAACTACTCAAGCAGCAGTCGTCCATGGTCGGTCGGTACTGGGCGGCGTACTCGGACGAGATCGATGGTTTCGCGTCCGGCGACCTCGCGGTCGGTACCGCGTGGCCGTACCAGGTCAACGTGCTGCAGTCGGACAAGAAGCCGATCGAGGCCGTCATCCCCGAAGAGGGAGCGACGGGATGGGCCGACACGTGGATGATGTCTTCGAACGCACCGCACCCCAACTGCATGTACCTGTGGATGGAGTACACGATGCGTCCCGAGGTCCAGGAGAAGGCCGCCGAGTGGTTCGGCGGCACACCGAGCAGCTCGGCTGCGTGTCCCGCGCTCAAGGAGGCGATCGGTGAATCAGCCGAGACCGTCTACCACTGTGGGGATGAGACCTTCCTGAGCGAGATCTCGCTGTGGAAGACCCCACTTCCCGACTGCGGCGACGATCGCGGCGAGGAGTGCATGGACTACTCGATCTGGACCCAGAAGTGGACCGAGATCCGGGGTAGTTAGAGGGGGACTGAAGCAGCTCCATGAGTAGCGCGGCAGTGCCCGGGCAGAGGTCGGTCTTCCGGCGTCTTTCGGCATGGTTGTTCGCCAAGAGACGGACGAAGCTCGGCTTCTTGCTCGGGCCGCCGATGCTGTGGATGGCGATCGTCTACCTGGGCGCCCTCGCGGTGCTGTTCCTGACCGCGTTCTGGCGTCAGGATCCGCTGACCGCGGAGGTCACCAGGCAGTGGG
The DNA here is from genome assembly GCA_016649855.1 of Actinomycetota bacterium. Taxonomy (GTDB): domain Bacteria; phylum Actinomycetota; class CADDZG01; order CADDZG01; family WHSQ01; genus WHTI01. Next base: position 9,458 of record JAENWQ010000047.1, read on the forward strand.
GCATCCAGAACTTCAAGACGCTGGCGGACGGTGAGGTCTACCGCACGATCGCGCTCAGAACCGCAGGCATCGCGGCGGCGACGACGATCATCTGCGTGATCCTCGCGATCCCGATCTCGTACTACGCCGCGCGCATAGCCAAACCCAGGACCCGCACGATCCTCCTCCTGGCGGTGGTCCTTCCGCTGTGGTCGAGCTATCTGGTGAGGCTTTATTCGTGGCGGGTGATCCTGTCGGGGAACGGCTTCCTCAACTGGTCGCTCGAGAAGCTGGGCTTCGGATCGTTGTCGATCAGTTACTCGAACTGGTCGATCCTGATCGTCTTCGTCTACCTGTGGCTTCCGTACGTCGTGCTGCCGGTCTACGCGGCCTTCGAGCGCATCCCGGACTCGTTGTTCGAAGCTTCCGCCGATCTCGGCAGCAAGTGGCCCAAGACGTTCCGGCGCGTCGTCCTGCCTATGGCACTGCCGGGCATCGTCGCGGGGTCGATCTTCTCGTTCTCGCTCACGTTGGGCGACTACATCGTCCCGCAGCTGGTCGGGAACACCCAATTCATCGGGAACGTGATCTACCAGAGCGTGGGGGTGGCCAACAACGTTCCGTTCGCCGCTGCGTATGCCACGGTCCCCGTCGCCGTCATGGCTCTTTACCTGTTGGGGGCCCGCAAGATGGGGGCGTTCGAGGCGCTATGAGGACCCCTAGCAATGTCGAACCGAGGGCCGTCCGCATCGGGATGCGGATCGGGACCGGGGTCGTGCTCGCATTCCTCTATGTCCCCTTGTTCGTGATCGTGTTGTACGCGTTCAACGCGGCGCAGTCTCAGTCATGGCCGATCGAGGAGTTCACGACGAAATGGTTCGGCATCGCGTGGCGCAACGGTCAGATAAGGGATGCGTTGGGAAACTCCGTCAAGGCCGCCCTGTCGGCGATGTCGATCGCGCTGGTTCTCGGATCCCTGGCCGCGTTCGCGGTGCACCGCTTCCGCTTCTTCGGTCGTGAGACCGTCTCGTTCCTGCTGGTCCTGCCCCTCGCCCTGCCCGGCATCGTCACGGGGATGGCGCTCAACGCGGCGATCAACTTCGGAGGCCAGATCTTCGGACTGTCGTTCAGCCTGTTCACGATCATCCTGGGCCACGCGACCTTCTGCATCGTGGTCGTGTTCAACAACGTGATCGCCCGTCTCCGACGGATGTCGGGATCGCTCGTCGAGGCCTCTCAGGATCTCGGCGCAGATGGGTGGCAGACGTTCAAGTACGTCCTCTTACCGCACCTGAGGACCGCGCTGGTTGCCGGTGGACTGCTTGCGTTCGCACTGTCGTTCGACGAGATCATCGTGACCAACTTCACTTCGGGCACCGAGATCACCCTTCCGAAGTGGATCTTCAACAACCTCCGTCTCCCCAACCAGAGGCCCCAGGTGAACGTGGTCGCGTTCGCCGTCATCCTCGCGTCGTTCATCCCCGTCTACATCGCCCAGCGCCTGACGGAGGATCGTCGGGACGGCTGAGAGCGCGAAAAACGTTCAAAGACGCTTCACGCTCAGCACACGCAACGTGACGTTGCCACCTTCGACACCGTCACCGCGCTTCACGTCCACGGCGCACCCGTCCCGTACTACAACCGCATCCTCGGGCTCACCGACGGCCACGGGGCGATGATCGACGCAGGTTCCGGGCGTGCAGGTTCGAGAGGTTCGCCCCAAGGAAACGACGTTCTTCAGCCGCCTCTACGACCGGGCGTATCACGGGGACCGGTCTCCCAAGCGCCTCGCCAGATTCCGCATGGATTCGATCCGGGCCCGGATCGGGCGTCCGGGGTGGCGCCTCTACCTCGCGCTGGTTGACGGTGTGCCGGCCGGGGGTGGTGCGCTGTTCATCAAGGACGGTGTCGGGCACCTCGCGGGAGGGGCCACGATGTTCACCCTGCGGGGACGAGGTTGTCAGAAGGCCTTGCTCAACCGCCGGCTGCTCGATGCTCAGGCGGCCGGTTGCGAGATCGTCGTATCCCGCTGCGGGGTGGGGACGTCGAGCCAGCGGAACATGGAACGGGCGGGGCTCCGAACGGCCTACACCAAGAGCATCTGGCAGGCTCGCTCACCGGTCTGACGAGCGGGCTCCGGTGGGGGTGGGTCTACCTAGCGGAGCAGGCCGGTGGTCCCCATGAGGAAGTCCACGTCGTCGCCGCGCTGGGCACCGTCCGAGATGCCTTCGATCCCGTAGAGGTATTCGAAGTCCGCTCCCTGAAGGCTCTGGGTCGAGGCCTTGATGCGGGCCATCTCGAGCTCCTTGAGCCACACGCGGCCCTTGGCGGTCAGCTCGAAGCCGGAATCGCCAAGCAGTCCGGAAGCCTTCAGTTCGTCCATCGTAGTCATAGTTGCTCCTCGTTTCCTCGAGTCAGTTCTGTGTGCGTGCTTTGCGTTCGTTGGACCTCCACGATAGCGAATCGTTACTTGACCGTCAGGTCCGAGAAACAGATGGGGTCCTTTAATGGGAGATTCTCCCATCCGGACATAGCCTTGCTGGAAAAGTTGTGACAATAGGTAGAAAAGCGTACTGGATTTTCTAATAAGCCTATTGCTTCGGGACCATAAGGCGTAGATGCTGGCCCTATAGAACAAAGCCGCACAAGCCCATTCGGGGGCGTTGAAGGGAGAAACATGGACATCGCACGATCATCTGGTCACATCGCCGTGCCAGGCCGCGCACGAAGGGTCGCCGTCCTATCCGCCGTCCTGTTGATGGTCGGCCTGTTGCCGGCTCTCATCCAGCCTGCTCAGGCTGACGTTGGTACCACTCGCTACGTCAGCCCTGCGACGGTTGGCGCCGGGACGAGTTGCGACATCCCCGGATACAACACGATCCAGGCAGCGATCGACGCGGCAACGGCGGGCGACACGATCCAGGTGTGCGCGGGTACCTACTACGGCAGCGTTAACGTCAACAAGGACGTGACGCTTCATGCTGCTTCTGGCGCCATTGTGGCTGGTCAGATGACGGTTAGCAGCGACGGCGTGACGCTAGACGGGCTTGAGATCACTAACCCCAGCGCGGGGTACGGAGTGCTCATCAACGGCCACAGCAACGTGGCAGTCACGAACAACCACATCCACGACATCGGCAGCGCTTTGGCCAGCGGATCGGCCCAGGCCGTTTACTTGGCCGGCGGCTCATCGGCGGCGATCACCAACGTGGTGATCTCGAACAACACCATCGATAACGTCGGCAACGCCGGGCTGGTCTTTAGCGGCTCGGGTAGCGCCAAGGGCATCTTTGTAGGCGACACTGCCGGTTCAGGCACCATCAGCGGCCTGACCATCAACGGTAACAAGATCAGCAACGTTCAGGCCTCAAGTGCTGCTTGGGAGAATGGTGGCCGCGGGGCCTACGGCGTGCTGGTGAACTTCGGTGGCACAACCGCCGCCGCCATTACCGATAACACTATTACCAGCCTGGCCGGTTTGTGGTCGCATGGCATTGGCCTGGAGCGCAACACGCCAGGCAGCTCCATCAGCAACAACATCATCTCGGGCCTGAGCGACAACAAGGGTGGGACCGACTCGCACGCAATCTTCTTTGAGTCCAACTCGTCCATGACATCGGTACCGGTTGATGGGCAGCTGCTCGGCAGCCTCGATACCACCGCCGCCGATGATTCTTGGGCGGGGTATACCCACAACCCGGTGGTGTCGCTGGACGGGGTGAAATACCTCTACGGCGTTGATGCCTTCGATACCGCGCAGAAAGCGATCAACGCGGCAGCGTCTGGCGGGGCAGTTGACCTAGGCCCCGGGACCTATGCCGAGAGCGTCGTTGTAAACGAGGCGCTGACCCTCAACGGACCGAACGTGGGAGTTGCTGGCAACGGGGAGCGTAAGTTAGAAGCCACTGTGAGCCAAGTCAATATCACAGCAAACGATGTAGTTGTCGACGGATTCAGTTTTGCGAATGCTGGCGTTCAGATGAACATCACTGGCGCGACGACACTCTCGGGCGTAAGGGTTCAGAACAACATATTCAGTGGCTACGGCAGTGTTGGCTTCCCGACACACAATGCAGGCAATCTCACGGTTACGAGAAACCTCTTCAAGGCTCCGCTCGCGGCCACCGAAGCCATGCAGATCAAAGCCGATGACTCCACCCCCGGCGGTTGTAATGGAACGGTCGTGAGCGACAACGTCTTCACAGCGGCGTCCAACAACGGCGCTGCAGACGTCAACTTCTCCTGCACGGGCAGTGGCTCGACCGGCGTGACTGTGTCTGGGA
>JAENWQ010000154.1 GCA_016649855.1 Actinomycetota bacterium
TACATCAAGCCCACCAACAAGGTGCAGTCCTGGGAAGACATGCCCGAGGACATCAAGGCGACGTGGGACAAGCTCGGCATCCCCGAAGCCGAGAAGAACTACCTCGGCGGCGTAAGTGCGCAGTACGAATGCCTTCGGGGCTCGACCTTGGTGTGGACGGTCGATGGACTCCGGGCGATCAAGGAACTGGGACCGGGGGACGAGGTCTTCTCCCTCGACGAGTCGACCAAGAGGATCGTGAGCGCACGCGTCGTCGGTCAAGCCGCCTCGGGTGAGAAAGAGGTCTTCGAGATCAAGGCTCGTGGGCGGACTATCGGCGCGTCCGCGAACCATCCCTTCCTGGTGCTTAGAGATGAGCGTAAGGAAGGCAGGCAGAGGGCACGGTTTGCTCCGCGCTGGATCCCGGTAGAGGACATGGAACCAGGCGATCTCGTAGCCGTGGCTACGGACGTTCCTCATTTCGGAAGGTCCGCGCCTTTGATCGTGCACGACGAAGAGGCTCATCTACCCAAGGAGACCAGCGACGACTTCTGCTGGTGGGCTGGCGTCTTCATGGGCGATGGCTTCATCAAGACGTCGGAGTACCCGGCGGTCGAGATCGCAGTGGACCTCACCGACGAGGTTCTGGTCGCTGAGATCCAGCGCGTTTCGAGGGAGCTGTTCGGACTCAACCTTGAGCTCAGCGCTGATGGATCGAGGCTCAGGGGGAAAGGGACGCGCGACCTCGCGGAGTTCATCTTCCTTAATGGGATGGATGGGACCGCGTTGAACAAGCGTGTCCCTCAGTGGATGTTCGAGCTGTCGCCGTCCCAGCGTCTGGCGTTCCTTGCCGGATACATCGATGCCGACGGCTACGTCCGTAACCACCAGAGCAACAAGGACATTGTTCTGCACAGCGCCAACGCTTCTCTCCTTTCGGATATGCGGGAGCTGATGGTCCTCTGTGGGATCACGAGCAGCGCGGTATCTGAGAGCACGAGCAAGCATCCCCACGACCCCAACCGGCTGATGACGTCGTACTTTGTTCATCTCAGTGGTCGCTTCGACAGGATCCCGTGCAGGTCGCCTCGTCGTATCGAAAGGCTCGGAGCGCGTCGCTACGTGCACAACCAGACGTCGGCGAAGGGAGCGACCTTCAAGGCGCACACGAGCGACATGCTGGGGTTCGTGCGTGTGGATTCGATCGAGAGCGTGGGCACGGAGTTGACCTACGACATCGAGGTTGAAGGCCACCACAATTTCGTGGCCGAGGGCTTCGTGGTCCACAATTCAGAGGTCGTGTACCACAAGACCAAGGTCGAGCTCGAGCGTCAGGGCATCATCTTCACGGACATGGACACCGCACTCCGTGAGCACGAGGACATCGTCAAGCAGTACTTCGGGACGATCATCCCACCGGCCGACAACAAGTTCTCGGCCCTCAACTCGGCGGTGTGGTCGGGTGGCTCGTTCATCTACGTGCCACCGGGTGTCTCGGTCGAGATCCCGCTCCAGGCGTACTTCCGCATCAACCAGGAGAACATGGGTCAGTTCGAGCGCACGCTGATCATCGTCGACGAGGATGCCTGGGTTCACTACGTCGAGGGCTGCTCGGCTCCGGTCTACACGAGCGATTCGCTTCACTCCGCGGTCGTCGAGATCATCGTCAAGCCGCGCGGACGCTGCCGTTACACGACGATCCAGAACTGGTCGAACAACGTCTACAACCTCGTTACCAAGCGCACCGCGGTGTACGAGCACGGGATCATGGAATGGGTCGACGGAAACTTAGGGTGCCTCGCCGAAGGCTCCCGCGTCACCACTCCGGGAGGCACCAAGCCGATCGAGCTCGTGACTCCAGGCGAGAAGGTGCTGGCGTTCGATGACACCGAGGGCAAGCTGGCGTGGCGCACGGTTCGCGGGAAGAAGTTCTCGGGATACCAGCCGGTCAGAGAGGTTCGCGTCGGACAGCGCAAGCTGCTGGTCACCGACAACCACCCCTTCTACTCGTATTCGTACGACGGGGACGCGCCGAAGAAGTCGGGGCGTTATGAGTTGTCGTACGTCCGGGCCGACGAGCTATCGGAAGCGATCGTTCCGACTACCAGCATCGACTACGGCACGCCGTTCAAGCTGAAGATGCCCGAGGTCACGACGACTTTCCGCGGGTCCAATCAGTACTCGGAAGACTTCGAGTCCACGCGCACCCGCGCTCATCGCATCTCGGAATACGAGGAGACCACCGACGACCTCATGTGGCTCTTCGGCATATTCGTGGGGGATGGATCCATCGAGCGCGTCCCCGCCGCCAACGGGGGGACGAGATGGGCGAAAGTGGCGTTCTCCGTGCCCGAGTCCGATCGCGCTCGCGGCCGGCTGGTCGAAGTCATGTCCGAAGTGCTGCCGGGGGCCGAGCCGACCTTGCGCTCCGACGGCGTCGCGATCACCTACAACAGCGTGGAGCTGGCAGATTTCTTTGAAGCGAACGGGTTCGTCACCGGAGCACGCGATAAGCGTTTGCCGGCTTGGATCATCGATCTGCCCGAGAGTCAGCGACTCCAGTTCGCCGCCGGCTACCTCGACTCCGACGGTTGGGCTCCGTCCGGACGGCGTGGGTTCTCGGTCAAGTCTGTGAACCGAGATCTGCTCGAGGATCTCGGTGACGTGCTTACCTCGCTCGGCCTGACGTCGCGGCTCTTCACTGAGTTCGACGGCGAGCGCGAGGTCGTGATCGGTGGCCGCGCTACCACCGCGAGAGGATCGCACCGGCTCGATTTCCGCTGCGATCCCAGGCTGCTCGAGATGGTGTCCGAGCCCCTGCGTGAGGCTGCAGCCGCTCAGGTAGACCCGAAGCTGGCCCATTTCCGGTCGGTGGGAAGGTCGTCGATCGAGCTTCCTCAGAGCGTCGAGATCCGCAAAGTCGACGTCAGTGACCACACCGGGACCGTTCCGACGTGGGACATCGAGGTTGAGGGGACCGGTAACTTCGTCTCCGAAGGATTCATCGTCCACAACTCCAAGGTCACGATGAAGTACCCGGCCTGCTATCTGCTCGGCGAAGGAGCGCGAGGCGAGGTCCTCTCGATCGCCTATGCCGGTGAGGGTCAGCACCAGGATGCCGGTGGCAAGGTCGTGCATGCGGCGCCCAACACCCAGTCTTCGATCATCTCCAAGTCGATCAGCAAGGACGGGGGCCGGGGTGGTTACCGCGGCCTCGTGAGGATCGAAGAGGGCGCGACGCACGCCAAGAGTCACGTGGTCTGCGATGCGCTCATCCTCGACGACCACAGCCGGTCCGACACGTACCCCTATATCGAGATCGAGGAGGAGAACTCCGCGGTCAGCCACGAGGCCACCGTCTCCAAGGTCTCCGACGAGCAACTCTTCTACCTGATGAGCCGCGGCCTCGATGAGACCCAGGCGATGCAGATGATCGTGCGTGGCTTCATCGAGCCGATCACGAGAGAGCTTCCGATGGAGTACGCGGTCGAGCTGCAACGTCTGGTCGAACTCCAGATGGAAGGCTCGGTCGGCTAAACGTTCAGGGCTTTCATACCGCCGCGACCCCTCTCTCGGCCGCTGCCTGATAGCCGAGGCGTCCCATGCGCCATGCTGGCGGCATCCACAGCGCATGAGCGAAACGCCGGGGCGAGTCGATCGGCATCCAGGGCGTGTCGATGTTGTCGAGTGACGCAGCCCCGGGAGTCGCATCGATCACCTCAGGCATCGTGTCTCCTGCGCGGAGCACGAAAGCCCAGGTTGCCCACAGTGCGACCGGTAGTCCCGACCACGAGGTCGTCGACCGCCTCGCCTTCTTCGCGGTCGATGACATCGAGCGCAACGATGTTCGCCCCACCATCGCTCAGGGCGGTCGCCATCGCTCCGAGCATCCCGGGTCGGTCGGGTAACGAGATCCTCATCGAGAAGTACAAAGCCCACTCCTTCTGCCTGCATCAACCTGTCTGCATCAACGTCGTGGCCACCGGAGTGGATCCACTCGCAGAGCGTAGAAGGGGAAGGTTTCGGGTTGGTTCCAGTCGCGTGAAGGGCTTGTAAACAGCAGAACGCTACGGCTCCGGCCCAACGATGCGGCTCTTCTATCTGATGAGTTACCCATCTCATCGGGGGCCGTTCGGCCCTACCGGACCACCCACCCTCCGCCCCATGCTCGCTATAAGCTGATCGAGCGACGGAACAAGAGAGGAAGGAGCAAGATGGATTTCTCTACCAGGGAATGGTGGGGCCTCATCCATGGGATGGGGTTCGGAGCACTATTTCTCCTCGCGTTCGGCGGCGGCTTGGCCGGCCTCTACAGCCTCAGGCCCGGCCTGCTGACGGCCGAGGGCGTCGCGGAGAGGATGAAACGACTGAAGATCGGTGTCGTCGCGATGGCCGCTGCCGCTTGGGGAACGGTTCTGACGGGCACCTGGATCGTCTATCCCTGGTACAGGGAAGACATCCCGACGAGCGCCAGATCCACCCTCCTTTCCAACCCCGCAACCGCCGACTGGCACGCGTTCGGCATGGAGTGGAAAGAGCACATCGCGTGGATGTCGCCGATCCTCGCGACCGTGGTCGCCTTCATCGTCGTCTACTACGGACCGACTCTGATCCGACACGAACGCGTTCGCAAGACCGCGATCACCCTGTTCGTCCTTTCGTTCGGGATGGCAGCCGTTGCGGGAGCCCTGGGGGCATTCATCACCAAAGTCGCCCCGGTCAAGTGAGAGAGGAGAAGCCGATGGCAACCATGGACGAACAGGTTCGCTCAGATACGCTGGACCGACCGGAGGGCGCTATCTCGGCTGCGATCATCTCCGCCGGGATCGGAGCCTTCACACTCGGGCTGCTCACCACGCTGGCCGAGGCGAGTGAATCGATCGGGAGCTTCCTCGAATTCAACTCGAGGGTCGGCGCGCTGTCGGGCAAGACCATCCTTGCAGTCGTCGTGTGGTTGATCTCATGGGCGGGTCTTCATGCCAAGATGAAAGACACGCCGCGTGAGTCGAAGCAGGCCCTCGCCATCGCTCTCGTACTCGTGGCGGCGGGTGTGCTACTCACGTTCCCGACGTTCTTCCAGCTCTTCGCGCCGGCCGAATAGAAGGAACCCAGCAAAGCAAGAACGGGGGCTAAGGAAAGGGGCGGAGCTTCCGCCCCTTTCCTTTTGCCCTCAGGGCTCCGGCGCGACGATGCGGCTCTTGCGTTTCGCTTGCAGCATCACGATCGCGGCCAGCACGAGAACCCCGCCGGCGATCTGCATGGTCGACAGAGCTTGGTCGAGCCACACGAACGCCACCAGCCCTGCGAGGGCCGGCTCCAGCGTGGCGGCGATCGCAGCTCGCTCGGGAACGACGTGCCCGATCGCCCACACGTAGAGGAGGAAGGGGACGAGGGTTCCGGCCACTCCCACGTAGAGAACCGGGACCAGGTTGGCTCCTTCGAAGAGCTCGCCCGGCCACCCGTTGAACGACTGGTAGATGATCCAGAAGGCGGTCGCGATGGCGAACGCCCTGAGCATGCCTCCCACGGGTCCGTAGGCAGCTCCAACCTTCTCGCTGAGGAGCGTGTACGTCGCGAAGAGGATCCCGCTGGCCAGTCCGAAGAGGATCCCCAGCCCGTCGAGATCTCCGACATCTCCGGCGGGGAGCTCCGATGCGACCACGACCCCTACGAGGGCGAGCACCAGGGCCCCCGCGACCTGAGCGGTGGGCAATCGGCGGGCCCTAATCGCCGTGTGGGTCACCACGAAGGCGGGGGCCGTGTACTGGAGCACGATGGCCACGGCCACCGCCAGATGATCGATCGCGAGGTAGTAGGCCGCGTTCACGAGGGCGATCGAGAGGCCGAAAGCGATCAGATGGAGCGCCGGAACGCCCGCACCCGACCGGGCCTCGCGCCGCACCAGGGCGATCAGCCCGAAGCCCAGGACGGCGATCCCGGCCCTCGCCGCCGCAAGCTCGAGGGGTGGGACGCCCCGGGCGAAGAGGTCGCTTGCCACCGCCGCGGACACCGCCCACAGGGCGGCCGCGACCCCGATCGCGACGAGCCCGAGGACGGTGGGCTCTACGGTCTTGATCCTCGACGCTGACATAGGGTACAGACCATAGCGGGGAAGGTTTCCGGCCCTCGTCTGGTTGCAGAAAGCGCCGGTTAGGCGAGCCTAAGTTCGGCACGATAGGATTAGTGAAGGGTTTCACAAGCCGGGTCCTGCGGGCCCGGGGACGACCCTCACGGCGGTGCCGCCCACCAGGCCGGCGCCCGACCCACGATCTTAGGAAGTGATCTGAAGAAGATGAAGGAGAAGCTCACGCGGGAGGCGGTCAAACGCCTGTCGGACGGATCGGGAGAACCCTCCTGGCTCGCCGAACGGAGGCTGGAGGCCTTCGACCTGTTCGAAAAGCTCGGACTGCCCGACCCCAAGGGCGATGAATGGCGTTACACGGACGTCCGCGGTTTCGATTTCGACGCCTACGCTGTGCCGGTCCCCGCGACCGCGGTCCCCATCGCCCCGGCGGAGGTCACCGCGAAGGGTGTCATCTTCACCGACTTCAAGACCGCCGCCGCCGAGCACCCCGAGATCCTCAAGCAGCACTTCTTCACCGAGGTTCCGGTGGACGAGCACAAGTTCACCGCTCTCCACGGCGCCTTCCACTCCGACGACA
>JAENWQ010000096.1 GCA_016649855.1 Actinomycetota bacterium
GTTCATGCCTTGTTCGATCGTGGTGCTGGTAACGGGCATCTTGATGGTCCTCGACTCTCGATGGGAATTCCAGGACGCGTTCATCGCCTTCGGGATCGGAGCGGTCATCGTGAGCTCGGTGATCGGCGCGGCTGTGCTCGGGCCCCTGTCCAATAAGCTGGCCGCTCTCGTAGAGGAGGGGGCCCCTGCCTCCGCGATCAACGTTCAGACGAAGAGGTTCCTCGGGATCGCCCGCCTCGACACACTGCTCCTCGTGGTGGCGATCTTCTTCATGTCTGTGAGGCCGTTCAGTTAGAGCGGATATGCATCATCTTCCCTAGAGGGCCGGGGAGGACCAGCTTCAAGCCGGTCAAGACCACCGCACCCGGTGCCCGGCTTCCGTGCGCCGCGAACATGTCCGAGACCGGCGTGATCGTGAGGTAGAGGGTTTGTCCCTCAGGAACCTCGACCGCGACGCCCGGCAATTCGATGTTGAACTCGGTTCCCATCGCGGGCAGCATCTGTCGCAACGGCATCAGGTTGTTCTGGATCACCTGTGCATCCGCGGGGGTCGTGCCCAACGAGAGACCGAAGAAGACACGAGAGTCCGGAACCACGGTGTCGACCACGCCTTTGAGCATGGGGATCCCGGTCACGGTGAGCGGACCGGTCGCGACGGGAAGGTTGATCGGCGCCCCGGCCCCCGTCGTCGTTGCTATGGAATCTAGTCCGGCCACTCCCATGTCCTCGTCAACCTCGAGCCTCATTGTCGCCGTGCGGTCGAAGCGGAGGCACTTGGCGCCGTCGACGTTGGTGAGGTTGTAGCGCGCAGGGAGCAGTGAGCTCGGGTTCTGGCCCGCAAACGCCTGCTTGAAGAAGTCGATGCGCAGTTGCGTCCAGTCACCCGAGCAGGCATCGTCTCCGGCCGCGGTTCCCAGGGGGAATGCGTTCGGGAGCGCGTGACCGCCGTTGTAGCCGACGAAGAGGCTTCTTGCTCTCGCCTTCTTGGTAAGCACGTCGCGGAAGATGTGGAGGCCCTGGTTCAGGTTGAAGAGGTTGTCGGAGATCCCCTGTCGCTGCAGCACCGGGATGTTCAGCTTGATCCCCTGATCGGAGAAGAACCGCGGCGCGTGCCGGGCGAACTCCGAAGCGAGATCGGGAACGCCGTCGGTCGGCTCACCGAGAACGGTGCCGTCGGGCCACTGTCCGGTGGCCGCACCCCAGACGAATGCCTCCTGGATGTATTGCGGAAGCATCGCGGCCCCGGCGGCAAAGAGCGCCGAGGTCCAGACGGTGCGGGGTACCCCCTGTGGGGCAAGGCTTTCGTTGAGGTCGTACCAGGTGATCTCGGGGGCCAGCGCGTCGAAGCGCGTGTGGCCCTCCTCGGCGATCTCGTCGAGCGCGGCCATCGTCTGGTAACCACCGCCGTAGCTGCCGCCGATCGCCCCGAGGATGGGGTCTCCGGCGACCTCACGACCCTTGGAGTCCAGGTCCTTGGCCACCCACGACAGCCCGGCGACGTAGTCGATCACGCTGTCGATGTCCTCGGCCTCGAGATCGGGATCCTCGACGTTGGCTTCGCCGCCGCTGGCTCCGTGGCCCCGCTGATCGATGCTGACGACGCCGAATCCGGCATCGAGGAACGCCTCGATCTCGCCGCCGATAGTCGCAGTCCGGCTTCCACCCCATCCGTGACTGTGGAGGATGACGGGGACCGGGGCCGACTCGGACGCCGTGGCCGGGCGGAAAACGGTGATCGCGATCTCGGTGCCGTCGACGCTGCTAATCACGACGACGTCCTCTGCCGTGTGTTCTCCAGCCGCCATGGCGGTGGCCGGGACGAGGAGAGCCGCACCAACGGCAAGGACGGCGATCAGAGCCAAGGGCTTTCTCATTGGGTCCTCCAGAGCGGGATTCGGGTCTAACGGCTGGTTCGACGGAACAACCCAAGTTCCTCCCCTCGGAGGCGGCGGCCCCTGTGAGATAGTGCCGCCGTGACTTCTCCCCTCATCACGGCGGCCCAGGCGCGTCGCATCTCGATCGACGCACAAGGGCTCGCCGCGGCACGTCGCGAGACCGATGTGTTGGGGGTTGCCCGGCGCCTCCGCTGCATCCAGTACGACCCGATCAACGCGGTGGCCCGGACGCAACTGCTCGTCCTGTTCAGCCGGCTCGGAGCGTTCGATCCGGCAGAACTCGACCGGCTCTTGTTCGAGGACAAGTCCCTCTTTCACTACTGGGCGCACGCCGCGTCGTTCGTGCTCGCCGAGGACTTCGGGGTCCACACACACCTGATGAAGAACTGGCCGGGTGAGGGGAAATGGGCGACCGAGGTGCAGGTGTGGATGGACGAACACAAGTCTGTCCAGCAGTACATCCTGCGGGAACTCAAGAAGGGACCGATGCGAGGCAAAGAATTCGTCCACGACTCGATGCGTGGATGGAAGTCGAGTGGATGGAACGACAATCAGACCATCTCCCGGATGCTCGAATTCATGTGGATCAAGGGCAAGATCATGATCGGCGGTCGTCAGGGCCTCGAGCGAGTGTGGGCCAGGTCCGATCTTTGGTTCCCGCCCGAGGTCCGCGCGCAGCGCATGACCGAGCGAGCGGCGGCCGAAAGGGCAACGCGGCATTCCTTGCACGCCCTTGGGGTCGCGACCCGGAAACAGATCTCCCAGCACTTCACCCGGGGCCGCTATCCGGGGCTCCAACAGATCCTGACCTCGCTGGTCAAGAAGGGTGCCGTGACCGAGGTGACCCTGAAGGATCGGCCGGGGACCTGGTACATGCTCACTGAGGATCTCTGGCTGATCGACGAAACAGCGAAGGGCTGGCGCGGCCGGACGACCTTGTTGTCTCCGTTCGACAACCTCATCTGCGACCGCGACCGCACCAACACGCTGTTCGATTTCGATTTCCGCATCGAGATCTACGTCCCCAAGAACAAGCGGAAGTACGGCTACTACGTGCTGCCCATCATCGACGGGGACAGGCTGATCGGCCGGATCGATCCCGCCATGGATCGCAAGACCGGGGCGTTGACGGTGAACGATCTCTATGTCGAACCGGTCGCCGAGGGCCAGCTCCCTGCGGCGCGGCGTGCACGCGCTGCTATCGAAGCACTTGCATCGTGGTTGGGCGCCACCGACATCGCCTACGGCAACATCGCCGAAAGCTGGCGTCCTGCGTTCAAGGGTTAGCCACCTCTATCCTGTAGCGATGAACGACGAGGTCGAGATCAGGATGGCCGCAGACGGCGTCACGTTCGCGTGGGCGGGAGATCGCTGCATCGGAACCGCACGGCTCCTCTCGGACCAGGTATGTAACGCCTACCTGGTCGATGTGTGGACGACGAGCTCCCATCGCCGGCGCGGGATCGCCTACCGCATGATCGAGCGCCTCCTCGAGTGCGTTCCCGGCCAGCACGTCGCGCTGTTCACAGAACATGCCCCCGAGCTCTACAGCTCTCTCGGCTTCAAGGAGGAGCGGATCGGTATGTCCCGAGTCGTCGGCGAGTGGCTCACGGGAGATCAGACGTAACGCTCCAGGGAAGCTCGGGGATCAACCGGATACGATTGGCGCTCCGTCGCCGGAGCCACCTTCGCCTACGGAGGGACCCTGTGGGACACCGCTCTCCAGGAGCACATCCCGAGGCACATGCTGTCGCGTGTGTCCGCCTACGACTGGTTGGGATCGACGTTGCTACTGCCGCTCGGCACCATCGCGATGGGCTCGCTGGGGATCGCCATCGGCTTCGGCCCGACCCTCTGGGTCTGTGCGGTCCTCCTCGTCGTCTCGACCGCGGCGGTGATGCTGGTGCGCGACGTGCGCGAGCTCAGGAGCCCGTCGGCACCCGCAAACCACCTTTAAGGCACCTACCCCGCGGTATAGCGCACGGAAAACTCTTCAAAGGTGCTAGTAGGTCGCCTCGTCCACCCTCAAGCCGCGGCGCTCTCGTCGCATGCTCTCGGTGCCGATGACCCACCGGCCGTCGGGTGCCATGTAGAGGACCTCGATGTTGTCTCCCTTGCTCGAGTATTCATTGAAGAGCTCGACCAGGACGCCGCGATGAGCCTCGATCTCGCGCAGAGCGACCTCGTGCTCACCCGTGACCTCGATGTGGGCTGCTTCGAACGCCTTGCGCCCTGCCTCCGCATGATCGGTAAGGACGTGAATATAGGACCACCTCTCACCGGGCCGGTTGTCCGCCGAGGCCGCCAGCACCTCGACGCCGGCATCGAGCAACACCTGAAGGGCGCCGACCAAGGCCTCCGGCCGGTTCGGGACGTTGACTCGAAGATCGACGCTCAACCTGCACCTCCCTGTTCGCTCGGTCGTCTCATGATGAGGTTCTCGAGGGCGTGCGACAAGGCCGCATCGTCACGAAAGGTTGTAGAGGAGGAAGTCGACGATCCCCACCCGTGGGTGCCAGTTGGCGGTGAGGTGAGCGGCAGCCTCGCCGATCCGCCGCCCGGCACGGGCATCGTCAAGCTCGGACGCAAGGACGCCGGCCTCCTCGTCCGAGGTGGCCACCCGTCCGTCACATAGCTTCAGTACAGCGAAAACTCTCCCGAGTCGGGGAACCGGTCGCGGCACGCCGCCGGGATGCAATCGACGTTGGTGTGATCCTTCGTCTTGACGATAAGGCTCACGTGCTTGGCGTCGAGCTCCGGGATATCAAAGGGGAACGTGACCTTGGTGGTGTTGGCGCGGGGTCGCTTGGCCCGGACCTCTTCGTAGTTGCTGCCTGTCTTCTTCCCGTGAAGCGCCAGGTAGAGCTTGTTGTCAACACAACGGAACGTCCCGATGAGATCGATCGAACCGTTGCTCTTCTTGTCGAACTGGAGCTTCAGGTAGTTGTCGTCGCTCGGATTCAGGTAGTTGCAGACGAACCCCTCCTGCGTGATCACGGTCACGGTGTTCGTTCCTCGGGCCTGACCCTTGAACTCAACCCGCGCGATGTCGAGGAACCCCTCAACCTCGTCCGGATCGTTCGCGCCGTGACCCAAAGCCGGGAGTGCCGAGAACACCATCAGCAATACGAAAACCACCACCAGGGAGCGTTTCAACGTCGCACCTCCATCTCGATCGTCAGAGCACCTTCTCCTTGACCCATTTCACGAGCGTCGGCAGCCCGTGAGCCGGATCCCTGCACGATCGGTCTTGTAGCGGCCTCTGACCGCTGACTGCGTCAAGTCACATATCAGTGGCTGAGTGACTTCTCCGTCGAGCGCAGACGGCGACCAACTTCCTCGAGCATCTTGAGTGCCAGTGTCGGGTGGGCTTTGAGCACGGACCTGAAGGACCACATTGGCAGCGACAGTGTCATCACCTCGGTCTCGGCTATAACGGTTGCGGATCTCGGCCCCCCATCGAGCAGGGCGATCTCGCCGAAGAAGGAGCCGGGGCCGAGCCTGCGCTTCGTTCGGCCGTTCACCTGGACCTTCGTCTTACCCTCGATCACCACGTGGAGGCCGACCCCCAGCTCGCCCTCGGTGCAGATGACCTTGCCGGCCGGGAAGTGCACCTCCTTCACGGACTGGCCGATGCTGGAGAGCTCGCGATCGGAGCATCCCGCGAACAGAGGAACGTTCCGGAGCATCTTCAGGTGCTCAGATCTCTTCTTCGCCACATCCCCTCCAAGTGTCTCGACGTGAGTTGCATTCTGACGCGAATCAGCCCTGGGCGGAAGGGGGCCGCCCTACATCCCCAGGGAACAGAGCTGTATCTCCAGCTATCCGTGTCATGGACAAGACATGCGGAGTGTCGGCCGCTCGACTGAGCCGTGGGCCCTTTTGTTGGAACCTGACCAAGACAGCAACTGGGGCAACACGAACGGGAGGTAACAGGGATGTACAGCACTCTGAGCGGTGACATCGCCAAGCTCCACCAGCAGGAGATAGTCAGCGAGGCAAGCAAGCGCCACGAATTCCACCGGGTGGCCTCGCAGAAAAAGGTCGATCGGAGAATGAGCAGAACGCATGTCTTCGTCTACAAGCGAGCACTCGCCACCGTTGCTTTGTCGGCATTGTTCTTCTCGCTGCTCTCGGGGCTCGCCCTGGCCAAGCCAGCGGGTCCGGGACCCATCTCCGACGGGTCGGCACAGGTGGTTCTCGCTCCTACTCATAAGACGGTCGAAGCCGTCGCGGCCGGACAGGGGTTCTGGGCGGTTCTTGCAGTGACTCTCGCCGCCTGCGGCCTGTACGCAGTGGCCGTCGTGCAGAAGAGGCGACGCCTCTCCATGGGCTAAGCGACAAATGGGAACCCTCGGGTTGGGGCCGATCGAACCAAGATCGGCCCTTTCCTGTTGTACGCAGCGACTCAGACCACTAACCTGCAGACTGCACCTAGTGAGGGGGCTGGATGGATATCGATGGCTTGACCGGGATCCTCAAACGATCGCAACTCTTCAGAGAGCTCGATGAACCCACCCTGGCGAAGCTCGCCGAGCGCGCCGTCGAGCGTAGCTACCGCCGAGGCGAGCGCATCTTCCACCAGGGTGACCCAGGCGATTCCACCTACGTCGTCGTCGAAGGCCTCATCAAAGTGGTGGTCGTTTCGGAACATGGGGACGAGATGGTGCTCGTCACGTTGAGGGAAGGCGACACGTTCGGAGAGCTTGCCTTAATTGACGGCCGCCCTCGATCGGCGACGGCGGAAGCGACCGAGGGCACGAAGGTCCTGATGGTCACTCGAGTGACCATGCTCGAACTGTTCGCCGAGCAACCTTCGTTGATGGATTCGATGTTGCGCTCCCTCGGGTCCGTGATCCGAAGATTGACCGAGCAAGCGTCTGATCTGGTGTTCCTCGATCTCCACGGTCGAGTTGCGAAGCTCCTGGTGGGGATGGCCGAGGAGCGTGGCACCGACTCACCCGATGGTCTGATTCTGGATCTGCACCTCACACAAGCGGATCTGGCCTCCATGGTCGGAGGCTCACGGCAGAGCGTGAACCAGATCCTTCGCAGCTTCGAGGGGCGTGAGTATCTGGGAATGATAGGGCGAACGATCGTCATAAGAGACCTGGATCGGCTCCGTAAGCGAGCCGTGAAGTAAGGCCGAAACCCGACACCCGAATGGTCGGCTACCTGACAGCCAGAAAGCCCCCTTCACAGGACGATGAAGCCGTGGAATCATTGTTGGTTGCGGGCAAGACCCGCCTAGGCTGAAAGGGGGAATCACATGTCCGAGCATGACGACCAGTCCGAGAAGAACACGAAGAAGGTCGACGAGGAAGACGTCGAAGGCCACAGGATGGGCAAGAAGTAGCACCGCCTGATCATGCATCAAGGAAGGGGGTCCCTCGGGGCCCCCTTCCTTGACTGTGAGTTATCCGCCGTCGCCTGAAGGATGGTCTTCATCTGGAACGGCATCGTCGAGCTTTTCTTTCGATCGCACCTCTAGAGAAGGGTGGGTCCGCGCCAAACGACCGATCATCGCGTCGATAATCGTGCCGGAGACGGTGGGCTCCTGATTCACGATATCGGTCAGAACGGTTCCTGGGATGCGGTAGAGGGTTGTCTCCGTGGTGGCGGTCACCGTCGCCGTTCTCGGGATCTGCTCCAGCACACCGATCTCGCCGAAATGATCGCCGGGACCTAACTCATTAACCTTGCGAGCGTCGCCGGATTCTCCTCTCGAAACAACATCCAGCGTCCCTTCCACAACGATGAAGATGTCATCGGCTTCGTCTCCTTCCTCGACTACTGCTGAGCCGGGGGCCACCTTTTCGACTGTCGCTGTGGCCGCTACTGCCTCGAGTGTCTGGCGCGTCGCACCCTCGAAGAGGGTCGATCGTTCCAAGAGCTCAACAACAGGCCGCAACTTGTCCACGGTCTCTTGCGCCCTTTTCGTGATAGCGATCAGCCGAGGAGCTGAGAGCAACGTCGCGACAGGAAGAAGTGCACCGATTACGAGCAGGGTCTCGTTGAGTCCCAAGGAGCTCACCATTATGGGCGCGATCAAGGAGCCGAGCAGCATGGCCGAGACCGCGACAGAATCGATGATGCCGAACACTCGTGCCTGCACTCCGCTAGGCACGGATCGTTGCAACAGGGTCATGGCAATCACGTCGAGAGCGATGGTGCCGGCACCGTTGATCGCCATCGCGACAAGCCCTATCGCGGGTGACGCCGTCATGGCCATGATTGCGAACGGCGTTGCGGTTGCAACTACAGCGGCTAGGAGCATCAAGTCGCTCCGCGGATTCTCGGCAAGACGACTGGCGAGTCCCGCCGCCGCGATCCCTCCGACCCCCACGGCAGCGTTAAACCACCCGATGCCTGCGGTCCCCAGTCCGAACTTGCCTTCCGCCAAGAGAACGATCACGACCAGCTCGAAACCGTAGAGAAGGCCTGCGATGAAAACGAACATCAACAGGACGACGATCACCGACGATGCCGTCGCCGCTCGTATCCCCTCTGTCAGGCGACCAAGAAGTCGTTGAGAGTCGCCGACTGTCCCCTCACCGGTTCGTGCTGAGATCGCGGCAGCGGTAGTTGCAGAGCCTAAGAACGTGACGGCATTGATCACGAAAGCGATCGTTGGGGAACCGATCACCAGAAGCAGTGCTCCGATCGAGGGACCCAACACGATCGAGACGTTTTCGACGGTGCCCATAAGAGCATTCGCCCGCGCCAACCGTTTTTCGTCAACGATGACCGGGACCAGCGAACTGACTGCAGGCCCGTAGGGGGTTCCCACACTCGTCGCGGCGCAGACGAGGAGCAATATGACGAGGATCGGTGCCTCGAGTGCGACGCATATCGCGATCGCGAGCATCAAGGCAGCACGAAGGAGATCGCAGACGATCATGACCTTTCGCTTGTCGTAGCGATCGGAGACCGTCCCCGCAAGGGGGCCGAGCAGAACGTACGGAAGGAGACGCAGGATGCTGGCTGCTCCAACCCAGGCAGCGGAGTGCGTCCGCTCGTAGATAACGACAACGAGCGCGATGTTGTACAGCCAATCGCCCGCGGTCGAAACCGCGAGTCCGCTGACGAGCAAGCGATAGTCGCGGGAACGAAGGGGGCTTTCGCCTACCGATCCCCGAGTCATCGCTACATCGTCCCTGAGCGGGGCGGACCCAACAAGACCTTCTGCCTGCTCATCTTGTCGGCTTTCTGACAAACAGATACTTGGTTTCCGTACAAGAGGACCGTTGCCGTGGATATTCTGCCTTCATGATCCCCGACGACGTGGTCCAGAAGGTGCTCGCCGAAGCGCTCGGTCGTGGGGGCGATTGGTCCGAGTTATTCGTCGA
>JAENWQ010000243.1 GCA_016649855.1 Actinomycetota bacterium
CCCGCCTGAGCGCGACGGTCGCTATCTCTGCACCGGAACAGGCGATGGCCTTCTCGAGGGCATCGAGGCTGCTCGCTCCCCCCGTGCCCAGGATCAACCGTGACGAGAACGTCTCTCCCGCTATTACAAGAGGATCGTCCATTCAACCTCCCTGCGAGGCGGGGGGAGCGAGCAGCCTCGATGCCCTCGAGAAGGCCATCGCCTGTTCCGGTGCAGAGATAGCGACCGTCGCGCTCAGGCGGGTCAGCCCGCAGCAGCAGAGCGGGGTCATGGAGGTCCTTGAACGGACCGGCTGCCGTCTGCTCCCCAACACCGCCGGATGCTTCACTTCGCAAGATGCGGTCGTAACCGCGAAGCTAGCGCGCGACGCGTTCGAGACCGATTGGATCAAGCTCGAGGTGATCGGGGACGACCGGTCGTTGCTGCCGGATGCGGTCGATCTGGTCTCCGCCGCGGAGGATCTCGTGGACGACGGGTTCACCGTTCTCGCGTACACGAACGACGATCCCATCCTTGCGAAGCGTCTCGAAGACCTCGGTTGTGCCGCGGTGATGCCGCTGGGGAGTCCGATCGGATCGGGGCAGGGGATCCTCAACCCGTACAACATCGCGCTCATCGTCGAGAACCTGACCGTCCCGGTCGTCCTCGACGCCGGAGTGGGAACGGCATCCGATGCCGCCATCGCGCTCGAGATCGGATGCGACGCGGTCCTGGTCGCCAGTGCGATAACGCGAGCTCAGGAGCCAGCGGTGATGGCGGAGGCGATCCGCAAAGCGGTCGAGGCCGGACGCCTCGCTCGCCTGGCCGGCCGCATCCCGAGGCGTCGTTACGCCGAGGCGTCGACGACCTTCGAAGGATTGCCGGAACTCGACGACCGGGGAACCTGAGGAGGGGCGCTCAGGCGAGCGCCGGAGCCCCTCCCGGGACCTTCGCCGGTTCGATCGTTACCGGTACGGAGTTCAATACTGCGTTGCCCGACAATGGGTCGACGACCTCTTCGTCGGTGAGGTCGTTCGCCGACACCCCGGCGTGGGCGCGTGCGACCGAGAGCCGAACCCCCGGAAGATCGTGACCCCAGCCATGCGGGAGGCTCGCGACCCCCGGCATCACCTCGTTACTGACCTCGACCACGGCGTCGACCTCGCCGACGCGGGAACGGATGCACGCGACGGCTCCATCCTTCAGCCCCAGCCGGGTCGCGTCCTGAGGGTGGATCAAGAGCGTGCACCGGTTGCTCCCGCGCGCCATGGTTCTCAGGTTGTGCATCCATGAGTTGTTGGACCTCAACTGTCGCCGGCCGATCAGCGTCATCCCATTGCGCGGCCGGTCGAGAGCTCCCACCAAGCGCGCGACCTCACCCGCGATCTCGGGCGGCGCGAGCTCGATCATGCCGGAGGACGTTTTGAGGGCGCCCGGCAGCCGCGGGGCGAGGGGGCCGAAGTCGATGCCGTGCGGGTTGGCCTCGAGAACCTTGAGCGATAGACCTCCCGGAACCTCGCCGAAGCGGTCGCCGTAGGGCCCCGCGCGGAGACGGAAGTCGAGGATCCGTTCGACCGGACCTCGTTCCTCGAGCGCGGTCATAACCTCCCCGGGGTCGTGGCCGGGGAGTGGCCCGTCCTTCGAGGTCGCCCTGTCGACCAGATAGGCGAGCGCCATCGACGGCACCACGGCTGGGTCGGTAGCCGCGTTCCCCCCGCTCGTGACAAGCGCGAGCCGCGACAGGATCTCCCATTCATCGGGGCCGTCCGGCGGTTGGATGGGAGGGCTGTAGTTGGCGATGTTGCGTACCGACAGGCCGTAGAACGCGAAGTCGTAGTGATGGCGGGCGAACAACGGGGGCGGTGGAAGGATCACGTCCGCCAGGCGGGTGGTCTCGTTGACGTACGGGTCGACCGACACCATGAACTCGAGCGAGGAGATGGCGCCGGCCAGTCGACGACCGTTCGGGGTCGACAGCACGGGGTTACCGGCGACCGTTATCAACGCACGTACTTGCCCCTCGCCGGGCGTTTCGATCTCGTCGGCGAGTGTGGCCACCGGCAATTGCCCGAACACCTCCGGGTAGCCCTTGACGCGGCTTGAGAAGCGCCCGGTCGTCCACCCCCGTCCGCGCGGTGTCTCGGGATCCGGCGTTGCGTGCGCGGCCAGCGGGAACATCCGGCCCCCGGCCCGATCGAGGTTGCCGGTGAGCACGTTGACGACATCGCTCGCCCACGACGTGAGCGTCCCGAACTCCTGCTGATGAACGCCGACGCGGTCGTAGATGCTCGCCGACGGAGCGGCCGAGAACTCGAGCGCGATCCGGCGTGTGTCATCGGCTGCTATGCCGGTGCTCATCGCGACCGTCTCGGGCGAGAACGGCTCGACGAGCCGTTCGATGTCCTCGATCCCTGACACGTGAGGAGCCAGCGCCCCCAGGTCGATACGCCCCTCGGCGAACAACGTGTGCGCGATCGCCAGGACGAAAAACGCGTCGGTGCCGGGATGGATGAAGAGGTGCTCGTCGACGGCCCGGGCGGTTTCGGTGCGCCGGGGGTCGATCACGACGACCTTGCCGCCGCGGTCGCTGATCGCCTCGAGCCTGCCCCGGAAGTCGGGCGCGGTCGCGAGGCTGCCGTTCGAGATCCATGGATTGGCACCGAGAACGAGGAGGTAGTCGGTGCGGTCGAGATCGGGGACTGGTATCAGCAGAGGGTCTCCGAACATCAGGCCGCACGAAACATGCTTCGGTATCTGGTCCACCGAAGCCGCGGAGTAGAAGTTCTTGGACCCGAGCGCCCTGATCAATATCGGCAGCATCACCGTGGCAGACAGGCTGTGTACCGATGGGTTGCCCGCGTACATCCCAACAGCGTCTTTCCCGTGGCGCTCGATGACGGAGCTGAGACCGTGCTCGACGACCGCGAACTCCTCGTTCCACCCGACGCTTCGCCAGTCGTCGCCGTCGCGCACGATCGGAGCGCGGAGCCGGTCGGGGTCTTCCTGGAGCTGCTTGACAGCGGTTCCCTTGGGACAGATAAAGCCGTGACTGAAAACGTCGTCCTCGTCGC
>JAENWQ010000005.1 GCA_016649855.1 Actinomycetota bacterium
GAGAGACCGATCAGCAACACTCAACTGGACGCCGCCACTTTTCTGTTTCTGTCCCAGTGGGCCACTATCCTAAAAGTCCGCAAAAAGGCCGCACGAGGTCGGGACTCTTAGGAGCGCTGATGGCCCACATCATCAAGGTCGAACGCAAGAGTACGGACGGCAAGAAGCGTCACGCGTGGAAGGTCCGCTACCGGGATCCCGACCGCGTCGAGCGCTCCAAGACGTTCGCCAAGAAAGGTGATGCCGAAGACTTCGCCTCCACCATCGAGACGGAGATCCTGCGCGGCGACTACATCGACCCCCGGGCCGGCAAGGTCATTCTCGAGGACTGGGCTGCGAAATGGCTCACGACCATCACGGTCAAGCCAAAGACGAAGGCCCAGTACGAAGGGAGCCTCCGGAGCCGCATCCTCCCGCTCTTCGGCAAACGTCAGCTCGCAGGCATCCGACGATCAGACATCCAGGCATGGATCGCGGGGATGAACGACGAAGGGCTTTCCGCGAGCCGCATCCATCAGTGTTTGGTCGTGCTGCGCCAACTTCTCGACGCTGCCGTCGATGACCGCCTGATCGCCCGGAACCCGGCCGAGAGGATCAAGCGGCCCAAGATCCCCTACAAGGAAGCCGCCTACTTCGACCCCGCCACGGCCGATCAGATCGTGGCGAACATCGACGAGCCCTACCGATTGCTTTTCAGGATTCTTGCGATCACGGGACTCCGGTGGGGCGAGGCGGTTGCTCTTCGACGACGCCATGTCGACCTACTGCGACGGCGGCTGCGCGTCGAGGACTCGCTCGCCGAGGTGAAGGGCAAGTTCATCTTCGGCTCCACGAAGACTCACGCGGTCAGGGGCGTGCCGCTCTCCCCCGCCCTCTTAGCCGAGCTGAAAGAGCATCTCGAACGCGCCGACAAGAATCCCGACGATCTCCTCTTCACCGGCGAGAAGGGCGGGCCACTTCGGTACCGCTACGGCTACATGGACCTGTGGCGAGCGACGCTCAAAGAACTGGGCCTACCGATGGTGGGCATCCACGCGCTGCGCCACTCAGCCGCGGCGCGGATGATCTCGGCCGGCGCGTCTCCAAAGGCTGTTCAGTCGATCATGGGCCATCGCTCGGCAGCGTTCACCCTGACCGTCTACGGCCACATGTTCGATGAAGACCTCGATGCTCTCGCGCGTCGGCTGGATACACAGACGCGAAATGAGACCGCATAGACGAGCCTCCGGAGAATTCTTCTCTGGCCCCTACGCCACTCCCGAGGCTGAATTCAAAGGTCTGCCGTCGCGTGATGGAACCTAAGATTCGCCAGTTTGCGGGTAGTCGTTCCAACTATCTGACATGTCAGGTTGGAACTGGTCCCTCTTGACTCTTAGACCGGTAAAGGTCTCCGTCAATTTCATCTGCAGGACGCGCATCGCGCCTTCAGTCAGGCGTCCGTGTCGGCTCTCGTTGGAGAGAGCAGACTCCGTTACTAGAGCCGGGCGATAAAGAAGGGCCGCTGACTCCTCCATCACGATCCCACCATCCGCGGGGAGGTACATGTATCCGAGATACGGGTCGTGCTCCCGAAGGTTATCGATCTCCCTGTCCGTCAACTTTTCGGCGAGTAAGCCGATGGGCCACACAGGGGCCACAAGTCGGAACGGATGGCTGTAACCGGACGTCCCCGGGGGTTGCGCAACGAAGGCGCATGTGTGGCTGATGAGCAGTCCTCCCCAAACACCCTCCATCGGGTTGACCGCCATCTTGCGGATCCCGGAAGCCTCCCAGCCTTCCTCGATCTCGGTCGCGTAAACGAACTTCACCGAATCGTAGATATCGCCTTGAGCTTGATGCTCTGTGAGCTTCGAGAGGTAGTAGTCGCCGACAGAGAGCTTCCATGGCACGGCTATCCCCTTTCGTCGGGGATAGGTATGTTAACGGCAGACCTACTTGTCGCGGCTTGGACGTGCCCCAGAGCCAACGAACTGAATGGGGCGATCGTCGATTTCAACCTCAATCTCAGGTGCGCCAAGCTCAACAGGCTTTGGGAGCGAAAACATCTCTGTCACCAGTCGAACTATTTCGGTCTCAGGAATCCTCCGCACGCCGCTAGGAAGCGAGACAGCCTTCACATATCCCTTGGCGATCCAGTTGCGAACGGTCCCTGTTGACACTTGAAATTGCTCTGCCGCGAATCCAACGGATCGCAGCTCCTCGCTAATGCTGCTCATCTACCGCTCCTTTCCTCCTTGCTGAAAAGCATGTCCGATTCTGTCGCTTCTGTCAAGTTTGCTTAGAGCATCGCCTTTGTAGGTTCTCCTCTCTCTATCGACATTTCTCCTATCCGACTGGAGTCCAGTCACTCACGATCGAACAGGTGTTCCCTTAGCAGTGAAACCCCGGGCGATCCTTGAAAGGGAGTCGTCTGCCTCAGGCGGCGGTCGTAAGAGCGACACGGATCGCTTCTTCGATGTCCTCGAAACGCACGTCGAAGTCGTAGGCAACATCCGCCACCGAATCCCCGGCTCCGAAGCGATCCAGAACGTCCTCAACACGGACGGCGCCCTCGGCGAAGATGGGTTGCCCGAATGCTCGCTCGGGGTCGATGATCACGTTGTTGGAGGCAAGAAGCGTGAGTTGCCGCGCCCAACCGTCCGGCGCGTATGCGATCCGGCGGAGATAGTCCTGGATCACTGGCACGAACAACCGCCGCCGCCCACTCGCGACCGTCAACTCGCGAAGCGCGTCGTCGTTCGTCTTCGTCGCGAAGTGGTGGAAAATCTCCGCGCCGTCTCTACACAACCTCTTAGACGCTAGCGCGTGGTCCAGACCCAGCTCGCTCTGAAGAACCTCAACAACAGCTCGGACACGCTGCATCGGAACACCGGAATTCCGGAAGGCGGCCAGAACCATCGCTTCCGCTAGGCCGATGAAAGGAATCTCGGGGGCCCCTCGGCCTCCCGGAATGGCAGTGATGATTGGCGCTTCCCCTGTTGACCTCTGGCCCTGAGCCCAGGTTCGGAACGTGGCCCTCGGTACGCGCAGGTAGGCGGCGGCCTCCGCCACCGTGTAGAGCGGCGTTTCAAATCGGAGATCCCTGTCCTTCGTCCTAACCACTCTCTCGTCAAGCAAACCCGTAGGAATCATTGTAAGTAGGAGTCCCAAACAGATTCCGATGGTGCTACCCCCAGAAGATCCCGGTCGGGTCGAAGTTGATCTCGGCCAGTGCCGCGGACAGATCGGGCGTTGGTTCGAAGAGGTAATAGAAATGCCAATGGCCGTTCCGGTCTCGCGAGTAGATCGCCCACCTCTCATCCTCGTAGCGAAGTTGAGCGACCTTTCCTTTGGTCCACTCGGGACCGAAGTCCTCACGCCAAGGAGGCCGGCACTCGAAGATAGTCACCGAGTTGCTACGGATCTCGTGTTCGATCTTGATCTTGTCTCGGATGTGCGGTGGGACGCGATCCAAGCAGAAGCGACCGACGTCTCGCTCGACAGTTTTCCGCACAATCTCAGGAAGCGAGCCTTGGATCCTCATATCTAGACCGTGGGTCCCAGCTCAAGGCTCCGTTCGAGGCCGACATCTCGGTCCTGCGATCGGCCGCGCCGCCTGTCATTGAGCTCCTCGACCGTTCGCTCCGCCTGCTCACGGTCCCATCGCTGCTCGGCGTTGCGCGGCTCCCCGCCGAGAGCCCTGCTCCGGTCCCTGATCCCGTGCTTCTCCCGGTAGCCCTCGATCGCCAAGACGGTCTGGCGCCACTCCTTCCGCTCGGAAGGTCGCTCCGGCACGGGCCCGACCGTGTTCTCCAGGTACTTCGGTAGGTCGTTCTCACGCTCGCGCAGGAGAGCCCTGTCCCTGCGTCCCAACTCGGTCTCGATCTGCAGCGCGCGGCCTCATTTAGATCGCTGGCGAGCAACTTCGCCTTGCTACGCTCCAGGGAGCGCGTCAACGCGTCCAGGGCGTTCGATTCCCCGGCGACCCACAGACATTGTCCCTGAATCCTCGAGCCGGAGCGATGCCCCATGACGGACTGAACGGCCTTCGGAGGTGCCCCTGGACCCACGGGGATCAGCCGGTCACTTCGTAGTAACAAACGTCGATACCCGAAACCGTCACGTTGTGCTCCATACACTTGACGTCCTCGTCCTCAACGCGCCGGTACGCGTTCTCGGTGAGGAGGATGTCCCCGAGCTGACCGATGTCCTCGCCCAGTTTCGATGCGAGGTTGACTTGGTTGCCGTAGACGATCTGATTCTCGACGTTAAGGATCGAGCCGAACCCGATACCGATCGAGACGTAGAGCTCCCTGTCCGCGGGCAGCACGACGTTCACCGTCTCAAGTTGGGTCGTGATGGTGCGAGCGGCCTTGATCGCCGGCAGAACCTCATCGAACAAGCAGGTGAGGTTGTCGTGATCCGCCCGGACGAAGATGCCGCCGTGCTTCTCCACCGTGGGAACCGCCAACCGCTGCATCTGATTGATCATGAGGAGATAGGAGATGAGGTCCCCCCGCTGCGTCGCACGAGTGAAGCCACTCATGTCGAGGATCAGGATCGCTCGCCTCTCCCCGAACATCTCCTTGACCCGCTCGGTGACGGAATCGATACGCTCGGGATTCTCGGCAAGCTCGTCGAGCAGCCGAGCGAGATTCGCTTTCGTATTCAGTTCGGCGATGGCAGGCTGATCGTCGGAATCACTCATGGCTCAAGCCTAGTGCGATTTCTTCCCCTGGATCGGCCCCCCGCACTAGAACTACCGAACGAAGCAGGAGCACGGCGATCGCGGACCGCTAGTTCTTGCTGGTCCTGACCGTCTCACTGCGGTCACCCTTGCACTCGGGCGTCCTCTTGATCCGAGCGTAGAACTTTACGGATGCCCCGGTGTTTCCCGTGTTCCATGTGTAGTCCTCGCCCTGGAGTCCGGCGGTGTCGCTGGCGATCTTCTTGTCGGTCGACGGGTCCTGCTGCGCGCCCTTCTGCTTGAAAACGGCGACGTTGCGGCCTTCGCCGCACGTCGGCTCCTCGGTCTTGGCCTTGCCGGAGAAATCGCCGTTCTGGGCCTTGATCGTGACGGTGGAGTCCGCCCTAACGGTTCCGGCACCGGCATTGCAATCACCTCTTACTTGACGCCTCCAGAAGGCATTGGAGGTATGTTTCCATTTCAACCCCCGAGCGGGAGGTCGTCATGATCAGCAAGCCCCTTATCGCGCTTCTCCTCACCGCCTGCTTGGTGGCCGTGGCCGCCCCGATCGGCGTCGTTTCCGCCGGCACCTCGCCATCCGTCTGCACAATGACCGGCACGAACGGTGACGATGATCTACGCGGAACCCCGGGCGACGACGTGATCTGCGGCAAGGGCGGCGACGACTTCATCCGCGGCAACGGAGGAGACGACATCCTCTTGGGCGGAGGCGGGAGCGACACGCTCATCGCGGGCAAAGGCAGCGACGGGGTCAAAGGCGGAAAGGGTCACGACATCCTCGACGGCAACAAGGGGGCCGACACCCTCAAGGGTAATGAAGGCCGCGACAACCTCCGTGGGTTCGAGGGCCCGGACATCCTCGAGGGGGGCCAGAACAGCGACTGTCTCTACACCGTCGACGGGATCTCCGGCAACGACATCGGCCGGGGCGGTCCCGGACACGATTACTACGACAAGGATGAGGGCGACGACGTGACCGGGGTCGAAGAAGCCGCCAGCTGCGGCGGGGACTGACCCTAGGTTTCCGGATCCTGATCCTCGCCGTCACCCACGGCCTCGTGCTGCTCGGGGACAACGGGTTGAGGTGCGTTCTTGATGGCTTCTTCGCTCTTAGAGATCGCCGTCTCTAGCTTGTCGCGCCGGACCAGGAACAGTACCGACAGGGCGGCGATCAGGAGCGCGACGATCAGCGCGTCGGGCCCGCCGAAGAAGACCTGGGCTATGGCGGCGTAGGCGACGACCACCACGGCGATCACGCCCCAGAGCTCAACGGGGTTCAGGCGGCGTTGAGCGAATCCCAGAACCAGCGAGGCCTCGAGGGGATCGTCGGACGTTCGGCCCGAATTGGCGAGGGCCGCGATCTTGCGCCGGTAGGGGGACTCGAGCGCTCGCCAACGTTCGTCGAAGTCGTCGTCGCTGATCTCCGAGGTCATCGGTCCTTGCTCTTCTCGATCTCTTCGGCCCGGCGCCTCACGACCTCGCCCGCGATGGCCTGAGCTTCGTCGAGGCGGGCCTCATCGACGAACACGCGGACGCCGTACTCCCAGATCCGCGAGAAGAACCCCGGCTCCTTGTACCACCAGGTGATCTCCGCCTTCTCGAGACTCCCGGCGATCTCGTTGGCCGACTCCCGGGTGAACTGACCGAGGTGGACCGTCCTGATCTGATCGCGTTCCATACCCCGATACTCCCCCACTCGCGGGGTCAGTGGGCGGGGGCGTCGCCTTCCGGCATCGTCCCCGGTCTCGAGGGCCGGGCGTCCATCGTCTGGCGGGTGAGGTTCGGTCCGCTGAGGCCACCAAGCGCAGGCGCTCCGCCTCTGGCAAACACGCGTCCCTGGCTCGTTACGAGCCAGTAGCCCTCGCCACCAGGGGCCGCATCGATCCCGACGATCTCGCCCTTGAACTTCTTGTCGCTCACGCCGCCGTGATCGGCCGCGTCGCCGAAGGCAAAGACGCGACCTGCGCTCGTCACCATCCAGTATCCGAGCGAACCGTTGGAGGCTCCGCCGACCACCGGATCGCTGAAGTCCTCTTCGGATACTTCCTCCAGCGGCATGGCGTCTCCGAACGCGTAAACGCGTCCGCTCTGACCGAAGAGCCAGTAGCCCTCCCCCGTGGAAGACGCTGCGATGCCGGCGATGTGTACGTCGTCCGCCACCAGACCGCCGAAATGATCGGCGCGGTCGAAGGCGAAGACCCGGCCGGCCTCGTTGACGAGCCAGTAGCCGCGCCCATCGGGCCGTGTAGCCATAGAGACGAAACTCCCGGCCTTCTCGTTCTTGGCGCCGCCTTTGTACTTCGCGTCACCGAAAGCCGAAACCTGGCCGTTACCGAAGAGGATCCAGTAGCCGTATCCCGACGGAGAGGCGGCCACGTCCACGACGGCATGGGGCATGAAGCGATCCGACTTGGAACCGAGGTAAGGAACGCCAAAGGGAGCGATCGCACCGTTGCGTCCCGCAAGGACGTAGCCCTCAAACGAGGACGGAGATCCGATCGCGGCCACCAGCGAACGCTCTGGCAGCCAGCCGGTGGTCCTCTTCTTGGCGCCGTCCCACGAGAAGGAGATATGAGCGTGGTCGGTATGTGGGTGCCGGACCTCCTTGGTCCCCGGTTTCACGCAGCCGATCCTCTTCTGTACGCAGTAGGTCGACCAGCCGCCCCAACTTCCCCAGATGCGCCGGTTCCAGACGATGTACATGATCCCGAAGCGGCGCGCCATGGCGAAGTCATTGCCGTACTTATCCGTGGCGAATAGCCAGTCGAGCACGGTCTCGACGGCCTTCCTCTCGGACGGAACCGAAACGTTCGCCCGCCAGTCGAACGCGCGCCCTTCCTTGTGCTCGCTCGTGCCCCCGACATCGCATGCACGGCTGATCCCGTAGGAGCCGGTCTGAGGGAACGCGTTCATCAGCATGTTCGAGAACGCGACCACCCCCGGCTTCGCGGTCGGAGAGCAGGTGTCTTGACCGTCGTAACCGGCGGGCGCATCGGCCATGGGACCGAAGCTCGCCGAGCGCGGAAGGGCCGAAACCGGCACTGCCATGGCGATGAGGCTCAGCGCGGCGAGCGAAACGATCAACCACCTACCCGCACGCGACCCGTGAAAGAAACGATGCAACAAGATGCGAACAACCCCCTCGGAAGGTCTGAACAATGTCCCTAGACCATCGGCATAAGGTACCCGCCACTTCACCACGATCCGGGCATATAGGGAAGGCCCATGACCTGCGCCGAGGCGGCTAGTGTTGGACGAACCGACAAAGACTACGGAAGGGACAGCATGACCCCGGACAGCAAGACCCCCAACGCGACATTCGTGACCTCCGAGGGCACGTTCAAGGTCCGCCTCATGCCCGAACACGCTCCGATCACGGTCGCCAACTTCATCGAGCTCGCCACGGGCAAGAGGGAGTGGAAAGACCCCACCGATGGCCAGCACAAGACCGAGCCTCTCTACAACGGCACGATCTTCCACCGGGTGATCCCCGGGTTCATGATCCAGGGCGGGGACCCCGCCGGGACCGGGATGGGCGGTCCCGGCTACCAATTCCAGGACGAGGTCGGTCCCGGGACTCCCTCGTTCGACAAGCCCGGGTTGCTTGCCATGGCGAACGCCGGTCCGGGCACGAACGGCTCCCAGATCTTCGTGACGGTCGGACCCACCGGCCACCTAACCGGGAAACACACGATCTTCGGCGAGGTTACCGACGGTTACGACGTCGTTGAGAAGATCACCTCGGTCCCGACGGGCGCGATGGATCGTCCGGTGAACGATGTCGTGCTCGAGAGAGTAGAGATAGACGACGGATCTCAGGAGGGGTGATGGCTAGGCTGTTCTCGATCAAACCGGCGCTCACGCTCAAGGGGCGGAAGTTCAAAGGCATCAGAGGCTTTGCCGGCAAGCCGACCCATCCCCCACTGACCGACATCCCGGTAGCCGCCTACATAATGGCCGCCACCTTCGATCTCATCGCTATGTTCGCGACCGATGGATCAGAGACCGCTCACAACTTCTTCATCGCCGCGACCTATGTCCTCGCCTTCGGAGGCGCGGTCTCGGTCCCGACCGCATTAACCGGGTTCGGGGACTGGCTCAAGTCGACGCAGAAGCACACCCAGGCGTGGCGCACGGCCAACGTCCACGTGGCGGCGATGCTGACCGTGACCGCGCTGGTCGCGGTCGACCTGGTCATCCGGTGGGGAGAGGACCTGCCGTCGACCGGAGCAGTCGCCTTGTCGGTGATCGCCGGGGCCCTGGTTTCGATCGGCGCAACCTATGGCGGCAGCCTCGTCTACGACTACGGCTTCAACATCGAGACCTCCGGCGACCACCCCGTGTGGCACGAATCCGAGACCGACGTCTACCCCGGAGACCACTGAACGACGAGGTATTCCCAGGGGTCCCCGGCTTCGTCACAGGGCCCAATTAAGGTGACGGGGTGAGTATCGATAACGTCCTGATGCGGTGAGCATCGAAAATGTGATCGCCGGGCTGAACCCGGAACAGCGCCGTGCCGTCAAGGCGGTACGGGGCCCCGTGTGCATCCTCGCGGGTGCAGGGTCCGGCAAGACCACGACGATCACCAGGCGGATCGCCAACCAGGTGAGCTCGGGGACCTTCCGGGCCTCGGAGATCCTCGCGGTCACATTCACCGATAAGGCCGCAGGCGAGATGCGCTCCCGGTTGGCCGCCCTTGGGGTCGAGGGCGTGCGGGCCCGGACCTTCCACTCCGCCGCGCTTGCCCAGCTCCATCACCTCGGGGACGAGCCCCCCGGCCAGATCCTTCCCTCGAAAGTCGTCGCGCTGAGGCAGATCGCCAACACGCTCCCGAAGCCTTACCGCTTCAGGCCCGCAGGCGACCTCGCGACCGAGATCGAGTGGGCCCGGAACCGGAGGCTCACGCCGGCGGACTACACCGACTCGCTCGGTTCGCACGAGCCCCCGATCCCTGCCGACCTGATGCAGCGCGTGTTCGCGGCGTACGAGAGCGGGAAGGAACAGCGCAGCCTGATCGACTTCGAAGACGTTCTCGAGCGAACCATCCACATGTTCGAGAACGACCCCGACGCGTCACTCAGGTTCCGCGAGCGATATCGCGCGTTCACGGTTGACGAGTACCAGGACGTGAACCTCCTCCAGCAAACGCTGCTCGAACGCTGGTTGGGCGAGCGAGACGACCTCTGCGTCGTCGGCGACGACTACCAATCGATCTATGCGTTCACCGGCGCGAGTGCTAGCTATCTTCTCGAGATGCCCAAACGTTTCCCTCGCACGACCGTCGTCCGGCTTGAGGAAAACCATCGCTCCACACCGCAGATCCTCGAGTTCGCCAACCGCCTCGTCCCCAAGCTGGGTGGGGCGAAGAAGACGCTCATCGCCGTGCTCCCACCCGGGCCCGAGGTCGGCATCACCCCTCACGTCGATCCGGTCGCCGAAGCCGATGCGGTCGCCGCGGCCATCGCGGGACTGAAGGAGCAAGGGGTGCCGTACGAGGACATCGCGATCCTCTACCGCACGAACTTCCGCTCGGAAGATCACGAAGAAGCGCTGACCGCCGCAGGTATCCCCTTCCAGGTGCGGGACGGCGCGTTCCTCAACCGCGTCGCAGCCCGCCGGGTCCTTACTCCCCTGAAGAACGACCGCAACACCGACGTCCACGACCGCGTCGCAAAAGCGGTGACCAAGGAGGGCTACGTCGAGGAGCTCCCCGACGGCCTCGGCGACCGCGAGGTCACGCGACAGAACGACCTTGCCAGGCTCCTTCGGCTCGCGGCCGAGTTCGACGACGGCTTCCGCACCGGCGCCGACTTCGTCGCGGATCTCCATCTGAGGTTCGGCTCCGACGGTGCCGGGCGCGGCGTCAACCTGCTGACATATCACCGCGCTAAAGGTCTCGAGTTCGCCGCCGTGTTCCTCCCTCGCATCAATGAAGGAGACCTTCCCTACAAGCGCTCCAAGACGGACGAGGCCATCGCCGAGGAGCGCAGGCTCCTTTACGTCGGGATGACGAGGGCCAAGCAGCACCTGTCGTTGTCGTGGACGACGGTGAAGGAAGACCCGAGCCGGTTCCTCGATGAGATGGGGCTCACCGCCAGCGTGAGGATCAGGGCCGGAGCCCCGAGGCGATCGGCCAAGGACTTCGCGGCCGAAGAATGGGGCCAGGCGGCCGAGGCACTCAAGCGTTGGCGCCTACAGCGCTCGAAGGACGACGGGGTGCCGGCATACGTCGTGTTCAACGACGCCACGCTCGAAGAGATCGCACGCCGGACCCCTCGCTCCCCCGCAGAGCTGGTCGCGGTTCCGGGCATCGGTCTCACCAAGCTCGAACGTTACGGAGACGACATCCTCAAGACGGTCGCGGAAGCGGCTACAGATTGACCTTCGGGACGGCCTGGCCGCGTCGTTGTGCCTCGTGCTCCAGCCGCGGAGCGAACCTCTTGCGTTGAGTGAAGAAGGCCTTGGCCCGATCGATCCTCGAACCACCGAGTGAGAAATCGGGCAGCGCGCGCTCCAAGCGGAAGAGCGTCTCGTCGCCGGCGGATTCCGCGGTGCCGAGGAATACGGAATTCCTCTGTCCATCAAACACCTCGGCGTGCTGCTGGAACGTCAGACAGGCATCTCCGGTCACGGCTACGGGAACGTCCGGAGGGAGCGTGAGATAGAACCCCTCCTCGGTCCGTCGCGCCGTTTCGGTTGGAAGCGGGACCGGGTAACCATCGTCGACCACGGTGAGATGAGGAAGCCCAAGGTGCTCGAGCGCCAGGTCGGCTTGCTTCTCTTGATCGATCTCGGTCGCGGCCACCGGAATGGATCTGCCCTCCGGCCGCGGATCGGAGAAGGCCACAAACGTGAACGCCGGTGCCTTCCACTTCTTCGGCTTGCCGGTCATCCGCCCTTCCGGCCACCAGAGGATCTCGAGAGGCGTGACGAGGATCCAGATGCGACTCCAGTACCACTTCTGCGCCCGCATCAGGAATCGAGGCGTCCCCTTCCACGCTGCGGGGAGTCTCGCAATAGAGAGACGAGCGTAACGGTCGGCTCCGGCCTGCAGGTCGGCATCTCTGACCGTCGCCTCACCCTTGACGATCACCAGGGGTGACTTCTCGAGTCCCGAACCAAGGGGGTCGGCGAACAGGAGGCCGACTTTCGGATTGGATCGCGCCCGCTCCGCCTTGGACGGATACGTCAGCCCCGTCGAGATGTCGATCGTCCGCCCGTCTTCACCGGGATAGGGCGTGATCGGCCACGTGATCGGCCGGCCTGCCGCCGTCAGGGTTGCATACGAGCAGGTGACGGAGGACTCGAAGACGGGCACCACCTCTTCCGGCCAACCGGCCGGATCCGGACGCCCCTTGAATGCGAAGTGCATCTCGTCCATAGGCCTCGATACTCCCATGCACCGCTACGATGAGGGCCGCGCGAGAGTGGCGGAATTGGCAGACGCGCTGGCTTTAGGAGCCAGTGTCTTCGGACGTGGGGGTTCGAGTCCCCCCTCTCGCACCGACGCGGCTAACCTCCTGCGGTGGACATCGACCTGCAGAAAGCCCTCGAGCTGGCCTTGGAGATGGCCGTTGCCGGAGGCAAGGAGGCAACCTCTCGGTACGGGCCCTCGGCGCCGGCCCGTCTCAAGCCGGACGGGTCCTGGGTGACGGAGGCCGACGAGGCCGCCGAGGCCGCGGTGCGGAAGATCATCGCCGGAGCCTTCCCGGATCACAACGTCCTGGGCGAGGAAGAGGGATCGACCGCAGCACAGGGGGGGCCACCGAACGATGGAGCCCCGACCTGGATCGTCGACCCGATCGACGGGACCCACAACTACATGGCGGGGATCCCGGTGTGGGGAACCCTGATCGGATTGCGCGTGGACGGAGAGATGGTCCTAGGGGTCGCTCACGCGCCGGCGCTCGGGGAGACGTACGACGCTGCCCGCGGCTTGGGAGCGCGTATGAACGGAAGCCCCATCGAGGTCTCAGAGGTCTCGGACCTCGGCGACGCTACGCTCGTCAGTACGGGATTCGAGGACTTCGAGGACAAGAGCCTGAGCGCGTTGTACGTCGAGCTCACCCGGCGAACGAGACGGAGCCGGGGCTTCGGCGACTTCTGGGGACACATGCTCGTCGCCCGCGGCGCGGCCGAGATCATGGTCGAACCGATCCTGTCGACGTGGGACTACGCACCTTTGACCGCGATCGTTGAAGAAGCCGGGGGTCGGATCACGCGGCTCGACGGCGAACCGTGCACGCACGAGGGATCGTGCCTCACGACGAACGGAAAGCTTCACGAACCGGTGCTCGCGCTCGCCCGCCCTCATCTCACCCACCCCGATCCGTCAGGGAGCTAGGCGCTCGATACTCCAGCCGTCGCCCTCACGCGTGAAGCGGAGGCGGTCGTGCAGACGGTCGGGCCGCCCCTCCCAGAACTCGATCGTCTCGGGGGTCACCCTGAAACCTCCCCAGTGGGGGGGCCGAGGAACCTCTCTGCCCTCGAACTCGCGCTCGAAACGAGCGACGCGCTCCTCGAGCACGCGACGATCCTCGATCGCCCTGCTCTGCTCCGACGCCCACGCGGCGATCTGGTGGCCGCGGGGCCGGGCTGCGAAATAGGCATCCGATCCGGCGGGATCCAGACGCTCGACCGAACCGTTGATGCAGACCTGCCTCTTAAGGATCGCCCAGTGAAATACGAGCGCGGCGCGCGGGTTCTCGGACAGCTCACGACCCTTGCGCGACTCGTAGTTGGTGAAGAAGTCGAACCCTCCTCGCTCGAACCCGCGCAGCAGGACCATCCGCGCGGAAACGACCCCCTCCGTGGTTGCGGTTGCGAGGGTCATGGCGTTGGGCTCGCCGGGCTCGGTCTCGAGCGCCTCACTGAGCCACGCGCCGAACCTCTCGAACGGATCGTCGTTCATCTAGGAGGCATCGATCATCGCGGCGAGTGCCCTGAACGCTCGCC
Organism: Actinomycetota bacterium; assembly: GCA_016649855.1. GTDB lineage: Bacteria > Actinomycetota > CADDZG01 > CADDZG01 > WHSQ01 > WHTI01. The sequence goes on from JAENWQ010000005.1 coordinate 13,646, forward strand.
CTCTGTGGCTGAACGCGAGCTTCTCCTCGAGAGGGATCTCGCCCATCGTGCGCGTCTCACCCTCGGGGATCACGTGGGGGTCATAACCGAACCCGAGCTCGCCCCGGGCTTCGTCGATGACCCTTCCTTCGCAGCTTCCCTCAGCGATCAACTCCTTGCCACCCGGGAACACCGCGACGGCAACGCAGCGGTAGCGGCACGAGCGCTGCTCGTCCGGAACTCCTTGAAGCTCCCGGATCAACTTGCGATTGTTGTCCTCGTCGGTGGCATCCTCGCCCGCGAAACGGGCGGACAGAACCCCGGGCGCGCCTCCGAGGACATCGACCTCGATGCCCGAATCGTCGGCGATCGCCGGCAGATCCGTCGCGCGGGACGCGCTACGAGCTTTGTCGAGCGCGTTCTCTCGGAAGGTATCGAACGGCTCCTCTAGTTCGAGCCCGGGAGCCACGTCGTCGAGGGGGATCAGTTCGACCGCCGGCAAGAGCAGCGCAACCTGCTCGGCCTTGTGCGGATTGTGCGATGCGAAGACGGCTCTCAAAACTCCGGATCCGAGGCACCGAGGGTCTCTTCCTGGAGAACGGTGAGTTCCACGATCCCCTTCGACCCCAGGTCGAGGAGAAGGTCGAGCTCGGATCGGTCGAAGACGCCATCCTCGGCCGTACCTTGGACCTCCACGAGCTTCCCGCTTCCGGTCATCACGACGTTCATATCGACCTGCGCGGTCGAGTCCTCCGCGTAGTTGAGGTCAAGGACCGGCGTTCCATCGACGATCCCCACGCTGATCGCGCTGACAGAATCGATCAGAGGGCTGGCCGCGAGCAAACCTTCATCCTGAAGTTTGCCGAAGGCCTGGGCGAGGGCAACGAAGGCACCGGTGATCGATGCGGTCCTCGTCCCTCCATCTGCCTGGAGCACGTCACAGTCGAGCCAGATCGTGCGTTCGCCCAAGACGTTCATGTCGGTGATCGCCCTCAAGCTTCGCCCGATCAACCGCTGGATCTCCTGGGTCCTGCCTCCCGGCCGGCCCCGATTGACCTCGCGGGGGATCCTCTGAGGAGAGGAGCGAGGCAACATCGCATACTCGGCGGTTACCCACCCTTTGCCGCTCCCCTTCATCCACTTGGGCACGCCCTCATCGATGGTCGCCGTGCAGATAACGCGCGTGTCCCCCATCCCGATCTGGCATGAGCCTTCGGCATAGGGCATCGCATCCAATCGCATCTCGACGGGACGCAATTGATCGGGGGCCCGTCCATCCACTCGGTTCATCGATCCACCTCCAGGCGAAGTCCATCGTAGGCAAGTTCGACCTGCAAGCCCTCACAGGCGGCCTGCGCCTCATCGAGGGAACGGCCGTGATCCCGTCCCGGGGGAAGGTGGGTCAAGACCAAACGCTTCACACCCGCGTCCATCGCTATCCGAGCGGCCTGCGCAGCCGAGAGGTGCCCCTCCCAGTCCCCGCCCTCTCTCTGATACGTCGCCTCGCAGATGAAAACGTCGGCGTCCGCGGCGAGGCCGGCGAGGTCTCCGTCCGGGCCGGCGTCGGCGGAATAGGCGAGCACCTTCCCGGCATACTCGATCCGTACGCCGACCGTCCCCGGCACGTGCTTCATCTCGAAGAAGGTGATCTCCGCTCCGGCGAACGACACGACGTCGCCCGCCTTCACCGGTCGGAGCTCGAAAGCCTCACCGATATCCACCGCGAACGCATTCAGCGCGCTCAGCGCCTCGGACGTGGTCCACAGCGGGATCGGGGGCAGCGGATCCGTCTTTCCGTACTTGAACGCGTGCACCCCCTGCCAGATATCGCTCGTGTGATCGGGATGGCGGTGGCTGAGGATGATCCCCTCGAGCTCCGGATAGTCGATGTGGGTGAGCAGGTTGCGCCAGGTCCCGGCCCCCGCGTCCATCCACAAGGCGTGTCCGTCGATGTCGACGAGGTAGCCCGAACTCGCACGGTCCACCGTTGCGAAGACGCCCGAACTTCCCAAGACCGTTACGACGAGAGCCACGCTAGTTCCAGGGGTGGTGTTCGACGGCGCCGAACTCCGGGCCGAGGAAACGGCGGCCGAGCTCGCCGAACGTTCCTTCACCACTCGACGCGATGAAGCGGTGCGTACCCGGAGCCTCTTGATCGTTCAGCAGGCCGTCTGTCCTCAGGCGCGTGAAGACCTCTGTCGCGGTGGCCTCGGCGCTGGAAATGAGCACCACGTCCTCCCCCATGACTATCTGGATCACGCCCATCAGGAGAGGGTAATGCGTGCAGCCGAGGATGACGGTATCTACCTCGGCGTCGATCAGGGGCTTCAGATATTCCTCGGCCACCTCGATGGCCTCATCTGAGGTCGTGTCGCCCTGCTCGACGAACTCCACGAAGCGTGGACACGCTTGTTCGACCATGGTGGCGTTCGCTCGGGTTGCATCTAGGGCCCGGTCGTAAGACTTCGACGACACCGTCGCCTCGGTGCCGATGAGCCCGATCTTCCGGTTCCTCGTGGCCGCGACGGCGGCACGCACCCCGGGTTCGATCACGCTAACGATCGGTACGTCGTAACGACCGGCGGCGTCCTCGAGCGCGGTCGAGGCCGCGGAGTTGCACGCGACGACCAGCATCTTCACGTCCTGTGCAACGAGGAGGTCCATGATCTCGAGGGCGAATCCCTTGACCTCGTCTGCAGGGCGCGGGCCGTAGGGACAGCGAGCCGTGTCCCCGAAGTACACGAGATCCTCGTGCGGAAGGAGATCGATGACCGCGCGTGCAACGGTGAGTCCGCCCAGACCCGAATCGAACATGCCGATCGGAGCCCGGGCCCCAGCGGTCACCACCAGAGGACGTCCTCGACCTGCTCCGTAGCAACGTCGAGCTCCTGGGTCCATGCTTCCGTCGAGAGATACTTCCACCCTCCGTCGGGCAAGAGACAGCAAACGTCGCCACCACCCTCTTTCGCCAGACGCTCAGCGACTCTCTGCGCCACCCAGATACAGGCCCCCGCGGAGATCCCGGCGAAGATGCCTTCTTGCTGGAGGAGGGCCTTGGTCCACACGATCGAGTCGCGCGCTGTGACCTTCACCTTGCCGTCGAGGACATCGGGGTCGAAGATCGGCGGAACGTAGCCATCCTCCAGCGAGCGGAGGCCGTAGACGAGTTCGCCGAACTCCGGCTCGGCCGCGAACACCTTGATATCGGGGTTGTGTTCTTTCAGGCGTCGACCGACACCGGTAAGCGTCCCGCCGGTACCGAGACCGGCGACGAACGCCTTGATGTCCGGAAGGTCCTCGAGGATCTCTGGTCCGGTTCCGTCGTAGTGGGCCTGCACGTTGGCCAGGTTCCCGTACTGGAACGGCATGTAGTAGGCGTCGTCCGCGGCGAGATTCTGCGCCATCGCTACCGAGCCGTTGGTGCCCTCCTCTCCCGGAGAGAAGATGATCTCGGCGCCATAGGCCTTGAGCAGCGAGACTCGCTCATGGCTCGCGTTGTCCGGCATGACCGCGGTGAAACGGTAGCCCTTGAGCTTCGCCACCATCGCCATCGCGATCCCGGTGTTGCCGGAGGTCGGTTCGAGGATCGTCTTGTCCTTCGTGAGCTCCCCCGACGCCTCGCCGGCTTCGATGAGCGCCACCGCGATGCGGTCCTTGACCGAACCGGTGGGGTTCTGGCCCTCGAGCTTGACCCACAGCCGGACGTTCTCGACCGGGGAGAGTGACTGGACCTGGACGATCGGCGTGTGGCCGATCAGGTCCAGGACCGACTTGTATCTCACTAGCCACCGGCGACGGACGGGAGCAGAGCGACCTGGTCGCCCTCGTTCGTCTTGGTCTCGAGCTGCTCGAGGTACCGGGCATCCTCATCGTTGACGTAGACGTTGACAAAGCGGTGGAGCTCGCCTGCCTCGTTCATGATCTGACCCTTGAAGCCCGGGAAGCGCTCGTCGAGCTGGTCGATCAGCTGGCCGATCGTGCCCGGAGCCAGATCGACCTCGGACTCGTTGCCGGTGAGCTTTCGGAACATCGTTGGGATCTTGACCTTGACCGCTCCAGTGGTAGCCACATTGCCTCCTTGTAAATGGTGCAAAGTCGATTCTTCCACGTTCAACCCAGAACCTCGACCGGAATTTCCTCGATCTCACCGTCGTCCGCGCTCCACGACTCCTTCACGATCCGAAAGGCCCTGATCGTCGCCGGCTCAGCGGCGAGCGAGACGATCACGTAGGGAACGTCCTCCCGCGCCTCGCGGACGTCGGTGGGCGACGGATAGGCCTCCGTCCGGGTGTGGGAGTGGAATACGCCCCCCAGCTCCCATCCCCTGTCGTCGAGGTCCCGGTACACCCCGAGCTGGTCCTTGGGATCCAGAGCGTAGCGGACGGGACTGGCCGATACGTTGGTCATCCGGTAGACGTGGACGACGTCCCCATCTTGGGCCGCGATGAGGCCGCACGCCTCGTTGGGACGGCCCTCGAGGACGTGGGCCACCATCTCGTCCGCGAGCTCCCGTGGGAACCGCAACCCGGTCATTCCCGCACCACCTTCATTCCCGCACCACCTTCATTCCCGCACCACCTTCATTCCCGCACCACCTTCATTCCCGCACCACCTTCATTCCCGCACCACCTTGATCCGTCCGCTCCCGGCTCCAAGTCGCCCGACGACCGCTCCCACCGCTCCACGCTTCTCCATCGCTCGAAGAAGGTCGTCGGTGCGCCCGGGGGCCACCGCCATCAGCAGCCCCCCGGATGTCTGTGCGTCGTAGAGGACCGCCACCTCGTTCTCCGTGATGACTCCCGAGTCCACCAGCGGCGCCGTCGCGTCGCGGTTGCGCGCGCTGCCGCCCGGGAGTGTTCCCCCAGCTGCCAGCTCGAACGCTTCGGGAATCACCGGGACGTCCTCGAAGCGAATCTCCGCATCCATCCGGCCCCCGAGCATCTGCGCCAGGTGCCCGAGCAGCCCGAAACCCGTGACGTCGGTCGCCGCCTGGACCCCGACCTCCAGCATCGCTTCGGACGCGGCCCGGTTGAGCGTTCCCATGATCGCAACGGCCGTGCGCACGAGTGACTCGGGGGCAGTGCCCTCCTTGATGCTGTGCGTGATGATCCCCATGCCAAGGGGCTTCGAAAGCACCAGATCCGCTCCCGCGTGCGCCGTCGTCTTGGTGACGAACCGTTCGGGATGAACAGTGCCGGTCACCGCGAGGCCGAACTTGGGTTCCGGATCGTCGACCGAATGTCCGCCCACAACCGAGACGCCGGCCTCGGTGCACGCATCCCGGCCTCCCTCGAGGACGCGCCCGAGGAGGGCGAAGTCGAGGGCCCGCGGCCACGCCACCAGGTTGAGCGCGCTCACCGGAACCCCTCCCATCGCATACACATCCGAGAGGGCGTTGACCGCGGCGATCCGACCCCAGTCGTAAGGGTCGTCCACGATCGGGGTGAAGAAATCGACCGTTTGGACGAGGGCAAGATCGTCGGAGACGCGTACGACCCCGGCGTCATCGGGCGACTCCAGGCCCAGGAGGACGCGCTCATCCGGCGGGCTGGCGGGCAGGTGCTCGAGCACCTCGGCGAGCTCCGCGATGCCGAGCTTGCAGGCGCATCCCCCGCCGTGCGAGTACGTCGTCAGCCTCGTCTGGTCCAACAACTCCCAGCTCCTTGTGGTCGTGGATATCGGGGTTCGTATCCTCCCAGACCTCGGCCCGTCTCTGCCCTGTGACCCAGGCAACGAACCGAGACCCCGAACCATCACACGATGAGGAGCAGACACCCTCCAAACCGCGCAGAGAAGATCCTCATTCGCGCACAGAATCACCCCCCAGATCACCCCCGGCCCCCGTAATCGAGCCCGAACCAGGGTCTCCGGCCCCGAGAACATCGTGCGATTCCGCGCACAAAACCCCTGGAGCTTGCTCCAGGGGTGCCCTGAGGGTCTTTGAGCGCGGAATGGGGGGCCCGGGGGTTCACCCGTTGGGGGCTGGGTCTCACCCTGTAGCGGGTTAAATCGGACACCGGGCGAACCGATGTTCCAGGTATGAAGGTTCTCCTGGTGGACGACCACGCTCCCATCCGTCGCGGTATCAGGCAGCTCCTCGAGCTCCGGGCCGAGTTCGAGGTGGTCGGCGAAGGCACCAACGGTGCAGAGGCTGTGCGTCAGGTCGACGAGTTGTCTCCCGACATCGTCCTCATGGACATGAACATGCCGGTGATGAACGGCGCCGACGCAACCCGAGCGATCAAAGAGCGGCACCCCGAAGTTCATGTCGTGGGACTCACCGCGTTCGGCGAGATGTCGCTCGTCTCCGCGATGATCAAGGCCGGTGCCGCGGGCTATCTCCTCAAAGGCGGGGCACCCGACGAACTGATCGACTCGCTGAAGGCTGTAGCCCGGGGCCAGGGCGCCCTCGACAAGGGGGTCACCAAGGCGGTCATGGACGACATGGCCGAGATGCACAAGAAGGAAGCGAAGGCCTTCGCGGAGCTGGACCGGATGAAGAGCGAGTTCGTTTCGGTCATCACTCACGAACTGCGTACGCCGCTCACCTCGATCAAGGGTGGCGTCCATACGCTGCAGCGTGGTTGGAACGAGGTCGACGAGAAGATGAAGCTCGAGTTCCTCGACTCGATCACGAGACAGTGCGACCGGCTCTCGAACATGATCGAGAAGATCCTTCTGGTTTCGGGGATCCAGCGCGGTGGGCTAGGGCTCGAACCAACCGTCTTCCGGCTGGACAACATCACGCAGGAAGCATGCGACGTCCTCGCCGCCAAGTCCGCAGGCCGGACGGTCGTCCTGGACGTCGCTCCGGTCGAGGCGACCGGAGATCCGAAGCGCCTCATGGAGGTGATCGTTGCGCTTCTGGACAACGCGCTCACGTTCACCGAGGGCCGGATCGACATCGCCGTCGGAGAGACTAGGGGCGAGCCGTTCGTAAGGGTCAAAGACGAAGGCCCGGGCATGGAGCAGTCCATCCTCGATCGCATGGTGCAGACCCCCTTCATCCAGGGAGACTCGTCATCGACACGCGCCGCCGGGGGCCTGGGCCTTTCCCTCTACATCGCGAAGCAGACGATCGAGGCCTCCAAGGGTCGCTTGCAGGTGACTACGGGCCCGGATAGGGGCTCCGTTTTCGAGATGCGTCTGACCGCTCCGGCCGGCTGATCTGCTATTCGTCGGTGTCGACGTTCTGTACGCCCTCGAGCCAACCCAGTTCGACGATCACCTCGTCCAGCAGAGTGTGAGGCGGGAACTTCACCTCCATCACCAAACGCTCGCCCACGTCACCTTCCCGGTGAACCTTGATCGACTCGATGTGGCCACCATGGGACTCGATAACCTCGCTGAGTCTGCCCAAGCGCACCTCGGGCGATACATCGACGACGATCCGGATCTGTCCGGGTTTGATGCGGGCCATGACCGCTTTGCGGACGTACCTGAGCGCAAAGAGGGAGATGAGCACGGCGACCGTGACCACGAGTGCTCCGGTTTCAAAGCCGAGGGCCACGGCCGTCCCGATGGCCGCCGTCGCCCACAGTGACGCCGCGGTAGTGAGGCCCTTGACGCTCACCCCCTGTTGGATGATCGCCCCGGCGCCGAGGAAACCGATGCCGGTTACGACCTGCGCCGCAACCCTCGTGGGATCGAACGTGACCCCTTTGATCCCCTCAAACTCGCTAAGCCCGTAGGCACCGACCATCGTGAACAACGCGGCCCCGAGCGACACGAGGATGTGGGTGCGGAATCCCGCCGGTTGGTCCGACAGCTCGCGCTCGAACCCGATCACGCCACCCAGCGCGCTTGCGATCAGGACCCTGAGGATCAGCTCTCCGGTGCTCAGCTCTGGCACGTCCCCTCCCAACCGGCGGTGGCCGACCGCCGCATCGTCTCCTATGAACGTATTACGAGAGCCGCGGAGCCGCCGGAGCGGTTACCTTCTCGATCCGGTGCGGCCCCAGCTCGATCTCCTTCGCTCCGATCCTGGCGGGGAGGGATTGCCGGGCAGGGTTCCAGACCGTAGCGACCACCTCGCCGGCTATCCGCCTGATGGATGACAGGGCCGGTACGTCGAGATCGAGCAAGGAGCCCCGGCCCGGCAGCTCTCCTTCACCCAGGGCTGCGGTGACCAACGGCTCCAGAGCGAAGCACTCCCACAGGCGAACGGCCTCGACACCGTCCGCCGCCAGCGTCACGCCGAAGTCGAAGGAATGCTCGCCGAGGAGCTGGGCACCCGGGGTCGGAACATCGGGGCCGGCGACCTCCTTGCGCACCTCCATCGGACCCCTGCTGATGTTCCCCGTGCAACGCATCAGCGTGACCGCGAGGTGGCCTTCGGTGACCTCGTACTCGAAGACGCCTTCGGCCAGGACTCCCCGCCCTCCTGCGAACGCGAACCCTCTCGCCGGCCACCAGCGCGATGGTGGTTCGCTGTCACCCCCTTCGCCTTCCAGGGGGCGGTGCACTACTTCGAACGGAGCCCCGGCGATACTGCCCGTCGCGGTCTCGGGGAGCGCTATCAAGAGTCGCAGCCGGTGATCCGGAGCCCTGTTCTCAACCTCGATATGGATCCTGAGGAAGTTCTCCGTGGGCACACGCCATGCAGAGACCGAAACGTCACTGCGTTCGGTGGAGAAACGAGCGTCGTCATCAACCGAGACGTCCGGGGTGATCCGGTCGCCATCGGGTGCGAACGTGTACAGGTCGCCGGCGTCTCCCTGGTCCTCGACGCTCACCGCGATCTCAGTGTCATCGAGGTGCAGAACCGCCTCCCGGCCGCGTGCTTCGGGCGTGAGCTTCACGGGTCCCGGCTCGAAAGACTCCATCACGCGCCACCCGAGAGCCGGAACCCCGAACCGCTCGAAGGGCGATGGGTTGAACACGAGGAATCCGGTGTCCTTGACCGCAGCGGCGAGACGACCGAGGGCCTGGGAGATGATCTCCGACGCAGTCTCGGTCGCCTCCGAGGTGCGGTCGTCCACAGCGCCGGCTACTTCGTCGGTCGAGCACCCGCACACCGAATCGTGAGCGCCGTTGAGGTGAAGCAGGTACCACGCGCTCGATAGATCCTCCGCAGGCCACGGCACGCCGGGCACGAGCGTTGCAAGAGGTTCCGCGTACCGTTCGAGCAGATGCTCCGCCCGAGCGCGCTCGACCTTCTGTTGCGGCCTGACGGAGTAGGTGTTCGGGAGGAGGTTCGCTCGCGCGCCCGACCGCAGCTCGCCCTCGATGATCATCGTCGGTGAGTCGAGGTGCTCGAGCTGCTCAGAAGGACTGAGATGGGCGGCGTAGGAGGTGAGCTCGACGTCCACACCCGTGGAACGAGCGTGATCGATCAATCGAGGCAGGTTCTCCAAGGGAGGCTCGTGGTCGTTGCCCACCGGGATGAGCGCCGGCTCGCCCGCCGCCAGGAACGGCTCCGACCTTCTCATCTCCGACTTGATCCGTTCGACGAACGCCGCCTCGACCGACTCGATCCGAGCCCCTTGTCCGTACCCGAAAGGAAGGTAGAACGCCCGAACCATGGAGCCGTCCGCAGATATCCAACCGAACCGGGTCTGGGTTACCCGAGACGGCACGCCCCTCCATACGACGACCTGGTGAAGCCCGAACGACGAGAGGAGCTGAGGCATCTGACCGACGTGGCCGAACTGATCGGGCAGATAGGCGACCGCCGGCTCCCCACCGAGATCGCGCGCACGGGCGATACCGTCCTCGAGATTCCTGATGATCGACTCCCCGGAAACGAGGAACTCGTCGACCAGCGTCACCCAGGGACCAACCGAGAGGGCCCCCGACGCAACGTGACGCCTGATCTCGGCTTCCCGCTCCGGGCGGAGCTCGAGGTAGTCCTCGATCATGGCCGTCTGTCCGTCGAGATGGAAATGGCTCCACCCCTCGACATCGTTCAGTAGATCGAGCACCAGATCCATGGTCGGGATCAGCTTCGCCTGGAACTCCTCGAACGGCAGGTACCACTCCCGGTCCCAGTGCGTATGAGCCACCAGCCTGATGGAACGCATCGAACCAGTATGGCGTGAGGCCTGTTCGGGTCTCGTAGCATCGCGACATGCCCCATCCCGATGCATCCCGGCTCCGGCGCGCTCTGGTGGCGGGCACCCTTGCAGCCATGGCCGCTGCCACGCTCGCGATCGCTCTCCGCCGGTCTCCTTCGGAAGGGGCCGAGGCGGCGCGACGGGTGGGCGAACAGCAACGATCCTTCGCCACCGACGATCCCCTGGAGCGAGCCTGCGGCCTGGAACCGGTGTTCCTCACGAGGATCTGGCGCGGAAGCGACGGCGTGCACGACCAGGACATCATCTTCGTTCCGCACGAGCCCAACTACGTCGGAACGTTCGAGTACACCAGCCACACCGGCCCGTGGGACTACGTCGCCGAGGTTCCCCTCGTGCTCTACGGGCCCGGGATCATCCAGGAACGCGGACGCGTCGACCGGCCGGTAACGCTCGCCGATGTGTATCCGACCGTCGGTCGGCTCCTCGGCCTTCAGTTGCCCCACCGGGACGGCGAGACGCTGACCGAAGCGGTCGCGTCGACCGGAGCTACGCCGAAGTTGATCGTCACGATCATGTGGGACGCGGTAGGAAACAATGTCCTAAGCAGGTGGTCCGGTAGCTGGCCGGAACTTGGACGACTCGGGCGGGGGGGCGTCTCGTACGGCAACGCAACCATCGGGTCGTCTCCGTCGATCACGCCGGCCACGCACTCGACCCTGGGGACCGGCGCCTTCCCGCGCAACCACGGGGTCACCTCGATCAAATACCGGACCGGCGGCGGTGTGCTCAGGGAAGCCTTCGACGGGATCCGGCCTCAGGACCTGAAACTCACGACCTACGGAGACGATGTCGACCGGCTACTCGGCAACGAACCGAAGGTCGGTCTCGTGGCGTGGCAGCCGTGGCACATCGGGATGGCGAGTCACGGAGCACAGCTTCCGGGAGGGGACCGGGACGATCTCGGTTTGATCACCGGGGCCACGAGCGGGGCGATGGTCGAGACGAACCCCCACTACTACTCGCTCCCATGGGACCGGCCCGATCCACCGGGCCTCCAGAGTCGGATCGATGAGGTCGACCGGCGCGACGGCGAAGTCGATGGACTCTGGCAAGGCCAGGAGATCGCGGAGCACAAGAACAACCCGGCCTGGATCGAGTGGCAGACGGACCTGATGATCGACCTGATCGAGCAGAAGGGTTACGGAGACGATGAGGTCCCCGATCTGCTGTTCGCGAACTTCAAGGCAACCGACCTGGTGGCCCACCAGCTGACGATGGATGCACCGCAGATGGAGCTCGTCCTCGAAGCCCAAGACGCGGCTCTAGGAAGGCTGGTTAGGCACCTCGAGAACACGGTCGAGGACTTCGTCGTGATCGTCACCGCCGACCACGGGAGCACGCCCGCCGCGACCCGCAGCGGCGCCTGGCCGATCAGCACCGGAGAACTAACCCGCGACCTCAACCGGCACTTCGCGATCCCGGACGGAGACAGCCTCGTCGAGACGATGCCCGCGCACGGCGTGTTCATCGACCACGCAGTCGCAGATGGCATGGGCATCGGTCTCGAGGAGATCGCCCGGTTCTTGAACGGCTACACGATCGCAGACAACTCGACCGAGGACCTGCCCCCCGGCTACGAGGAGCGCGCCGGCGAACCGGTCTTCGAGGCCGCGTTCCCGACCGACATGCTGGACGCCGCGAGGGACTGCGCCCTCGAGGCCTCGTAAACCAGCCTGCTTCAGCTTGAAGCGAGCGAGGCGACCAGGAGCGCCTGGCCGAGGTGATACGTGACGATGATCGCCAGGGGCGCCCACGTCGTCGCCCGGACGAAACGAGACCATCCGATCAGGGTGTCCGAGACGTAGAACAGCGCCGCACCCGCGATCGCGAGCGGCTCTCCGGACACCAGGGCGGCCGAGACCATGAGCGTGATGACCGCGGTGTATGCGGCCACGGGAGGGCCCAGCGACGCATGCCGTGACACCGCTCCCCGGACGATCTGGCGCGCGAGAGGGAAGCCAGCAACGATGAGAACCAGGGTCACCACCGTCCACGAGACCCCCGAGGCAGCATCGATGCGGAGACCGACCACGTAGGCGACATGGCCCGCGAGGAACGCGGATAGACCGGCCACGAAACGATCCGCCGGGAGCATGAGGAAGACGTCCCCGGCGAGCCCGAAGCAGAGCGCGACGACGAAGGCGGCCCTGATCTTCGGATCGGCGCTATCGATCGCGAGCGCAGCCGCGATCAAGGCGGCCAGGGTCGCGGGCTTGAAGACAAACTCGAGACGCTTGTTGGACCTCAGGACGGCGAACCAATCGCACAGAGCAAAGACGGCTGCAGCGGCGAACGCTGTCCACGCAAGCACCGTCACGCGGTCCACTCCTCGACCGTTGTGGCGTACATCCGGTGGTCCTCCCACACCCCGTTGATGTTCAGATAGCGAGGAGAGACTCCCTCGAAACGGAAGCCGGCCCTCTCGAGTACCCGGATCGAACCGGTGTTCCGCGGGATCGCGCCCGCCTGTACCCGGTGGAGACGCGCGCGCTCGAACGCGAACCGGAGTGCGAGACGTACGGCTTCCGTTGCGTAGCCCTTCCCGTTGTGTTGCCAGCCGACGAAGTAACCGAGCGTCGCGTTCTGCCATACCCCCCGGACGATGTTCGAAAGGGCCACCCGACCGACCAATTCTTCCGAGTGATTCAGGAAGATCCCGGACGCGAATCCCTGGTCATTCGCTGCCTGCACAGCGTCGCGTTCGATCTCGGCCTCTTGGGCTTCGAGGGTCCAGAAGGTTTCGTCGCGGCGAGGCTCCCACGGCGTCAGGAAGTCGCGGTTGCTTCTTCTTAGCTCGAGAAGGGAAGACGCGTCGGCGCGCGTCAACGGCCGTATGAAGATCTGCTCTCCTCGTTCCATGGAGCTAGTGACCGGTGGCCGAGAAGTGCTGGTAGTCCTGGGCCGAGCTCCAATAGCCGCCCCAGCTCCACCCGACCTTGGAGAAGGCCCGCACGACTCCCCCGCCGTCGTGGATCATGCCTCGGGAGTCCTGAGACCTGTCCGCGTAGCGCGCACCCTTCTCCGGAGAAGCCGACCCGTCGCTCCGCACGTAAGGGTTCTGCACCGGGTTGATGTCGATCGCGCGCCCGTAGGCATGCTCGGACCAGTGGTCCGTCCCTGCGACGTTCCGGCAGTTGAACGCGGAAGTGTTGTTGTGGTTCATCGAGCGATTGTCATCGGCGCCGTACGCATCCACCAACTTGATCCGCTTGATCGGGAACCTCTTCTTGAACAGCTTCCCGAAGACCTCGACCATGTTGTGCGCTTGGCGCTTGTTCACGACGAGCTTGCCGTCATGCACCTCGCGATCGAAGCCCCAGTGGTTGAGCCGGATGAGGCGCAGATGCTTCATCGGGACGGGGCAACCCTCGTGCCACGACACACCCCGCATCCGCTTGGCGATGTCCCTGGGGATCTTCGTAACCTCGGCATCGAATGTCGCACGCTCCTGCGCCGAGGGGGAGGCCGGACCACTCGCAAGATCGCGACCCGAGGCGGGGGCCAGGCCGCTCGCGCTTGCGAGCAGGCAGAGCGCTATGGCCGCGAAGGTAGACCGCTTGATCATGCTCCCCAGCGTAAGGCAGAGGGATGCGCGACCGTATACGACGCTACCTATGTGGCGCTTGCGGAGCTTCTCGAAGGCCGTCTCTTGACTGCCGATAGGGCTCTCGCCAGATCGACACAGGCCCATACCCGGGTTCCGTGATCACCGGATAGACACCTCACCCGGCTACTTGTCAGGGCTGGGGCTTTGTCGGCAGCTAGGTCTTCCTGCAACTGTCGCTAGGACAACCGTAGGAGGGCCCCCACTTTGGGAAGGAATCGGGCGACGGATAGGTGGAAGGCGGAAAGTTCGCCTCGTGGGATTGCTTATGACAACTCCGCCGATCGTTCGTCCTGCCACGGATGAGCACCGCAAGTCCATTCCTCGTGTCTCAATCATGCCCCGGCGTCATCTCCAGAGAGAGCCTCCGAGCGCTCCTCGACGGGCGCAGCGGCCTTCCGGTTCAAGACCATCGCTCCCAGAAGCACGCCCGCCGCCAGCAGGGCCCCTGGAGCGATCCAGCCGGTTCCCAAATCTGCAGCATCGACGCGACCCGTTACGAAGACCGTCCCGACGGCCAAGAAGATGAGCCCGAAGGCGAGCGAGATCAGATCGACGCGATGTCTACGCATCGGCGCGCTGTTCGGCCCGGCGTTCGGCGCGGCGGCGTTCGGCCCGGCGTTGTTCGGCCCGGCGTTCGGCCCGGCGTTCGGCCAGGCGGCGGGCGAGGCGCTCCTCTTGTTGCCTCGTGTTCCCGTAGCGCTCTCGATAGGAGATGCGCTCCACGTAGACCGATGCCACCCCGCCGCGGACGCGCACGGTGAGGGCTCCGGCATCCCGGGTTCCCTGGAAGGACTCGTGGAAGGAGAGGTGCGTGCCGGTCTCGCGGCCTCGTCCGATGGTGACGTTGCCGGCCTCGACCGTCCCCATCACCTCCAGGTTGATACCGAATGGAACGTAGAGGCTGAAGTTCCCCGCGGAGACCTCGACATCGATCTCCCTGTCTCCGAAATCCTTGGGAACTACGTCGACGAGGTCGATGTTGAGATCCCCTAGCAACATCCTGTGACTCCCCTCGATCTCATCTAGCTGCACGGGGCCGTTTGCGCGGAGAACCCTGCTTCCGATATGGCCGCGCGGGGGGAATGGGATGAAGCTCGTTACCAGCACCGCCGGAACGAGCAACACACCCAGCGGCATCAGCAGACGCGCCCGCCCCAGGAATGCTCCTACCAGCAGACCGAGTCCCACAACGAGAAGAGCTAGAGAGGTGAGCTGGCCGACACCCAGCTCCGCGTTCCCGAGTGCTCCGAGTCCCAGCGCGGCGCCGACGACGAGCAGCAGACCCGAGATCGTGAGGAGGAACAACGGAGAGCGCGGCCGTCTCTCCTGAGAAGTCGCGAGATCCGTCTCGACCTGTGTCCGGTCCCCGGATAGGAGAACCAAACCCCCGCCGACGAGCCCGATGGCGAACAGCGTGCTGTAGGACGTGCCGATGCCGAGCTTCATCCGATCCCAGACCTGATAAGCGAAGACCGCGAGCAGCGCGTAGCCGACGAGCTTTCCCAGGCCAACCCGCTTCAGCAAGCCGCGCAGCCGCGACAATCTGGATCCGTGCGCGCCCGCTTCGTTGTTCGCTCGCTCCGTCATGAGATCCATGCCACCATCGTGACCTTCCCCCGTACGGGAGGGAATCGGGTGTCTCCCCCGGTCTTCCCCGATGCCCCTTAGAGCGAGGTCAGGGGCATCCCCGATATCGCTCGGTTGCCCTCCTGTGGGAACATCGCCACGAAGGAGGTCCCCGTCCAGCTAGAAGCGCCCCACCCCGCCCAGGTTAAGCCCTCGCGAACCCCGCGGCGCCCGGCTCGCAGTGAAGACGATCGCGTCTTCTACGGGGTCGCCGGTGGTCTCGGCCGGGCGCTAAGGCTCGGCCCGACCCTGCTCCGCATCGTCTTCGCTGTGCTCGCTTTCGCAGGAGGAACCGGCGTCTTCTTGTACATCATGCTTGCGGCTCTGATGGCCGCTGCCCAGCCCCAGCAGGAACCCCCGGGCCGGCTGCGCTCCGACCCGCGGACCATCGCAGGGGTGGGTTGCCTGATGTGGGCGGCGCTGCTGTTCCTGCGGTCCCAGGGCCTTTGGTTCGGAGATGCTCTGGTCTGGCCGGTGGCGTTGGCCGGGATGGGAGCTGCGGTTCTGTGGACCCGAAGCGACGCTCCTTGGGACCGCCTCACCCGCCTCAGCGGGCCGAGCGCGGCGGTATTCAAGCAGGTTTCGCCGATGCGGCTGGCCGCGGGCGGCTTCCTCGTGCTTGCGGGGATGACCGCGTTCCTGGCTGCCAATGTCGATCTCGCACGCGCCGCCGGGGTCGTGGCCATTCCTATCGGAGCAACCGTCGCCGGCCTGGCTCTCGTCTTCGGCCCGTGGCTCTGGAGGCTCGCCACCGACCTCTCCGAGGAGCGAAGCGAGCGGATCCGGTCCGAGGAACGCTCGGCGATGGCGGCTCACCTTCACGACTCCGTACTCCAGAGCCTGGCATTGATCCAGCGCGCGGACTCCCCCGCCCGCATGGCGACGCTTGCCCGGGTCCAAGAGCGCGAGTTGCGTTCCTGGCTCTACGGGAAGGCGGCGGATCGTTCCACCGAACTGCTAAGTACGGCGCTCGATGCCATGGCTGCCCGGATGGAGGAGCGGCACGAGGTGCGCGTCGAGGTCGTCACCGTGGGAGACGCACAGATGGACGAGAGGATGGAAGCACTCGTTGCTGCCGTCGGCGAAGCAGTGAACAACTCGGGGAGACATTCCGGCGCGCCGCTCGTATCGGTCTACGTCGAGGTCGAGCCCGGTTCCGTGATGGCCTACGTGCGCGATCACGGAACCGGATTCGATCCCGAGCAGGTGCCCGAAGACCGTCGCGGGATCTCTGATTCGATCGTCGCGCGCCTCGCGCCCTTCGACGGTGCAGCGGGGATCAGTTCGCAACCCGCTCAGGGCACGGAGGTTGTCATCTCGATTCCGAGGGAGCGTTCGTGAGCATCCGATTGTTCCTCGTTGACGATCACTCGCTCTTCCTGTCGGGCGTCCGCTCCGAGCTAGGAGAAGGCTTCGAGATCGTCGGCGAAGCGACCGATGTCGACGACGCCATAGACGGGATAAGGAAGTCCTCGCCCGACGTGGCCCTGCTCGACGTCCACATGCCGGGAGGAGGCGGTCGCGCCGTGATCGAAGCCGTTGCCAAAGACCGGCCCGACGTGAGGTTCCTTGCGCTATCAGTCTCGGATGCCGCTAAGGACGTTATCGGCACCGTGCGCGCGGGCGCTCGTGGTTACGTGACGAAATCGATCTCTCCCGAGGATCTCGCCGAGGCGATAATGCGCGTTCACGCCGGTGACGCCGTTTTCTCTCCCCGTCTGGCCGGATTCGTGCTCGATGCGTTCTCAGGTGGCCTGGCGGCCCCCGAAGATCCGGAGCTCGATCAACTCACCGTCCGGGAGAAAGAGATCCTCAGGCACATAGCCCGCGGCTACACCTACAAGGAAATGGCGGCGCGTCTGCACATCTCCCCTAAGACCGTGGAGACCCACGTCAGCGCCGTGTTGCGGAAGCTCCAGATGTCGAACCGGCACGAACTCACCCGCTGGGCCGCCGACCGCCGTCTCGTTTGAAGTCCTAGCCAACACCTGCTCGTCGCCGGCCGAGCTACCAGCCTCTTCAGCTGAGGAGATCAGTGCATGAGCCGGATGAGCCCACTCATCAGGGCTTGCCGTCACGCAGCAAGAGATCAGCGGCCGAGAACCACGTCGATTCCGCCCAGGATGAGCTCGAGCTGTGACCTCGGAACCCTTCCGACGTGCTCGGAAAGCACACTTCGATCCACGGCGACGATCTGCGAGACGTTAGCCACGGAATCCTTGGGCAGGCCGGTTCGCCGCGCCTTTAGGAGCACGTTGCCGGGAGCCGGGGCCCAGCGGAGATTACTCGTGAGAGGTACAACGACAACCGTCGCCAGGCGACTCGCGTTCAGGGCATCGCCCTGAACGACTACCACCGGCCGCGTGAATCCAGGACCTGAGCCCACGGGATCGGGCAAGAACGCCCAGAAGATGTCCCCTTGGGCGGCGACTACCACTCGTTTCGTTCGAGCGTTTGGCGCCCGGCCTCGATCAACCACGGGTCGGGCTGTGGATCGATTTCGGCTAGCGCATCCTCCATTGCCTGGGTGACGGCACCAGGATCTCGGCGGAGGAGATACTCCGACAACGCCTCCTGATATAGCCGACTTCGAGACTTACCGGTTTTGCGGGCCATATCTTCAGCTTTGCTGAAGAGCTCATCGGGAATCGAGACGGCTGTTTTCATACCCAGAGTATAACCAGGTTGGCGTGAGAGACCCGGCGGGCCGGATCGGCCAGATGAGATTGCTCCACGCGCGGGACCAGGACACTTAGAGCAGCGCGGCGTGGCCGAACACTTGGTTCGCGCGCATGCTCGCGTGATTGGAAGGCGTCCATCGCCGCGAATCCCCGGGACCCAGGCTTGCAGCATCCCTCTCCCGGCTACACTCGCGACGACCGTAGTCACTCCGCGAATAGTTAGGCGGGCAACGATGAGCGACATGACGTCCGGGTCGGTCCCGGAAGGTGAAGGTCGCGCGTCGACGGAAATCGCACCCGCGGCACCTGCTGTGCCCGCTCCCGTGCAAGAGAGCCAGACTCCTGTGAGCGCCGACATGGTGCAGGCGGTGACCAGAATCGACCGCTCGATCAAGGAGCGGCGAGACAGCGACACAATCCTCATGAACTACTGGCTCTACTTCTTCCTCGTCTCGTGGGTGACATTCGGCATCTACGCACTCGTGCTCTTCTTCAAGCGGATCACCCGGATAGACGGCTTCAGCGAGCGCAAGCGCTCTTACTACGAAGCGTTGATCGACTGGACCGAGAGGTATTCACAGCAGCAGGGCAAGGAGGACGAAGTCCATCACATGCTCGGCGACATGCGCTCCGAGATTCAGGCTGCCTACAACGGCAACCTGCGCAAGATCAACGCCGGGCTATCGTTCCTGCTTACGATCGTCACGCTCGGCATCTACGGCCTCTACGTGCTCTATCGGATGAACCGCTACTGGTGGGACGCGATGGTGGTCGAGCAGGAGTTTGACGACAAGCTGTCGCAGGTGTGGTCAAAGCTCGGTCTGATGCGCTATCCGGTCTCGTTCACGCTCGACCAAGCGAAACGGCGCGGTTACGCGCTCTATCTGATCCTCTCGATCGTCACGTTCGGAATCTGGGGCATCGTCTGGGACTACAAGATCCACACCGACCCTGACAACCTCTACAAGGAGTTTCACTCGATCGAGGACACCGTTCTTCACACGGTGCGCGCACACTAGCAAGGTCTCGGAGCGGGGCCAGTGGCGAAGGACGAATCCCAGCGCACCGGCTTCGCGCAAGCCGCCAGAGAGCTGCGCCTGATGTGGCGTGACCTGACCGACGGCTTACGCGCGACCGGCCGCGACACGTTCGCGGAAGGCCGCGCCGTTCTCCGCGACCTCGACGCGCCCGAGCTCGATCAGCCCGGCGCGTTCCGTCGCCTCTGGAGGACAGTCCGCACGGCACCGGTGGAGGTGCAGATCCTGCTCGGCGTGGCCTGTTTCGCGCTCTGGGCGTACGTCGTAATCCGTGCCCTCGGCAGCTGAATCGCGCTCTGTCCGGAGCTGATCGCAATCGCGGTACGAGTTACCGGCAAGATCACATCCCGCACGAGCCGCTCCCGAAGGCCTACGGCGGCTTCAACACCGACGTGCTCCGCAACCGCGTCCGCCAAGAGGAACGTCCACGGGGTCGCAGTCGAGGCCGGCGACCACAAGAGGATGCTCGGTCGACGCGGCGCTCCAGGCGAAGCCGGGCGCCTCGGTGGAGCTGATTGATCGGTGCGTGAACCGCGGAACTCCGTTGCGAGCCCCGGTTCTGCGCTTGCGGGCCATGGAAGCTGGACCAGACCTCTCTCCCTGTCTTAGACTAAATGGACTAAGTCCTAGAGACTAGGGGAGAAGGATGCTGATCAACGTCCATGAGGCCAAGACCCACTTCTCGCGCCTGCTGGAAAGGGTGGCGCACGGGGAGGAGATCGTGA
>JAENWQ010000022.1 GCA_016649855.1 Actinomycetota bacterium
GAGAGTTCGGATGGTCGATGCGAGAGGCGCGACTCAAGGCCGATCGACTCGACGACTTTGTTGAACCATGCTGGGTCTGGTTTGCGGCCTGCGATCGAGAGCGGTAAGACGATGTTGTCCTCGGCGCTCATCGACGGAAGAAGGTTGTACGCCTGGAAGACGAAGCCCACCTTGTCCCGGCGGAGTTCGGTCAACGCCTTGTCCTTGAGCGTCGTGAGGTCGACGCCGTCGATGAACACCTTGCCGCCGGTGGGGGAGTCGAGTCCGGCCATGCAGTGCATCAAGGTCGACTTCCCGGAGCCGGAGGGGCCCATGATCGCCGCGAAGAACTCGCCTGCTTGGAACGAGACATCGACCCCACGCAGGGCATGGACGGCTGCCTCGCCCTCTCCGAAGGTCTTCGAAAGTCCGGTCGCGCTGGCGGCGACCCGTTCCGTCGTGGTTGCTGGTACGTCGGTCATTCCGGCTCCTCTCGTGTCTTATCGAAGGCGCCCATCTGCCCGTTACGCACCTGCATCACTCACGGCGCTCCAGATCTAGCTGCAACGTCAGGCTCATGGTCCCGGTGACCGGCAGTCCATCCTCGGGTACGACGCGGACCTCGAACCGTCCGTCGGTCCTCGTTGTGGCCGAGCGAAGGATCCCGCCGTCGATCTCGAAGATCGCCTCGGTCTCCGTTTCCGCGGACCCCGTCATCTCGGCGTTGCCCTGGGGCAACGCGGTGGTCCAGACCAGGGGGCCACCGCCCTCGTACGAGAGCGAAGCGAGCCGGCCGGCCTCATCCTCTGCCAGCCCCGCGAGGCGACCGGTGGTGGTCACCTGCTGGAACACCTGACCCAATTGGACCTCCTGACTGGAGCGCCACGTGTCCTCGACCCCGACGCGTTCCAACGGGAGAGGTGGCCGGAAGGTCCCGATGAAACTGAGCTCGTCGGGATCTAGTTCGGTGGCGGGGACCCCGTCGACATCGACGACGTCCTCGACCTCACCGCCCGGTCCGACCACCAGCGTGAAGGTTCGATCGGCGCTCCCCGGGGCGGGAAGCCCCTCTTCTTCGATCAGGGTGGGGTGCATGGTCACCGCAACCTCGCTCCCATCGGGCCCTTCCGACAGGATGCGTTCCGTGATCTCGAAAACGGCGCGGTAGGAGCCCTCACCCGTGGTCCCGATGTCCCAATCGGCGGCGGCGTTGACGGTCAGCACGTAGACATGTTCGCTGCCCTCGTCGTAGTGGTAGACGAGATCCGCGGTGTCGGGACTGCAGGCGGAGAGCGCAACCAGCATCACGGCGCCCGGGACAACCCTGCGCTTCACTGGACCGAGTTTAGTGTGGCCCGGTGAATGACGATCTCATCCGCCGGTTCGTCGATGAGCCCGAGGTGTCTGGGCTCTTCTTCGATTTCGACGGGGTTCTCTCGGATATCGTTGATCTTCCCTGGGATGCTCGTCCGGTAGCCCGCGCGGCGGAGGCGCTCGAGTCCCTGGCGGAGAGGTTCAAGCTGGTGGCGATCGTTTCCGGACGAGGTGCAAGGGAGCTTCTTGCCTGGTTGGGGTCCGGCGTCGAGATCTGGGGCATCCACGGCGCGCAGCACACGCTGGGTGGCGAGGTTCTCCTGTCGGAGCGCGCGGAGCCTTATGCCGAATTGATGGAGCGCGTTCAGGGCGACGCCCGCCGCCGCATCGACGAGCTTGGAATCGAGGGAGTCCTGGTAGAGGACAAGGGCGTGATGTTCACGATCCACTATCGCGCTGCGAAGGACCGGGACGCCGCGCGCCTCACGCTGGAGAAGATCGCGCAGGAGATCGCCGAGGGCTACGGAGTCGTCGCGTCCCCGCACAAGATGGCGATCGAGGTTCGCCCCCCGGTCGAGTTCACCAAGGCACAAGTCATCCTTCAAAGATCCAGGGAGGCCGGACTGAAGAAGGTTGCGTTCGTCGGTGACGATGTCGTTGACCTTCCGGGCTTCGATGCCCTGGATGCGCTCGCGCGGGAAGGCGTTCTCACCCTTAGGGTCGCGGTCGATTCGGATGAGGCGCCCGCGGAACTCCTGGCCAGAGCCGATCTGATACTGGGCGGCACCGCCGGAGTCGTCAGTTGGATGGAGACGCTGGTGTCTGCGGTTCCCCCCCGCGGCTGATGGCTTCGAGATCGTCGAGCTGTGCCTGTATCCAGTCCTGCGGCCTGCTCTTCTCGACGATCTCCCGAAGGGCTCGCGCGTGTCGTTCACGTTCCTCCGCGGGCATCTCCAGGGCGGTTTCGATCGCGGCCGCGGTCTCGTCGACGTCGTAGGGGTCGTGGATGATCACGGCGTGGTCCCCGAGTTCGGCGAACGATCCCGCCCCTCTCGAGAGGATCAAGGCGCCGCTCCGCTCGTTGACCGCAGGGCCCTCTTTCGAAACGAGGTTCATCCCGTCCATGATCGAGTTCACGAACAGCACGTCGTAGACCCGTAAGGCTCCCAGGGTGCGGTTGTAGTCGTCCTTCAGGAAGAGCCTTATCGAGTCGGGATGCCTGGCGTTGACCTCGTCCGTCGATCGCCTGATCCGTTCCATGTAGTCGCGGTACTCCGGCATCGACTGCCGGGATGGATAGAGGCAGGCAACGAAATGCACCTCTCCTCGCAGATCTGGTCGCCGGTCGAGGAGCCGGCCGAAGGCTTCGAATCCCCGCACCACGTTCTTCGAAAGCTCGGCCCGATCGGCCCGCACGATCAGGGGTCCGCCGGCCTTCTCCCTGAAGCGTTTGGCCCATGCGGAGGCTTCACTTCCGAGAGCTTGCTCCTGGAGTTCGGGAGCATCGATCGGGATCGGATAGGGCCGGACCCATGTCCGTCGTCCCGCGAATCGAACCGTGCCGGCCACCCTGTCGACAACCGCATCGATCCTTTCGCAGCAGCGGAAGAATGCCTCGCACCACGCGGGGATGTGGAATCCGAGGAGGTCGGCGCCGAGCATCCCCTCGATGATCGAACGGGGTACGGGGGCCGGGCAGCGGTCCAGTCCTTCAGGCCCGCAGAAGGACGAATGCGTGAAGTGTGAGATCGCGTGCCGATCGCCCAGCCTGCGGAGATGGCCGGGGGCGGTCGCCAGGTGATAGTCCTGGAAGAGGACGAGCGCATCGGGCGCGGAGGTTTCGATGATCTTCCGAGCGAACATCTCGTTCACCGGCTCGTACGCCTCGTTGAATGCTTCCAAGGCGTCCTCTCCGAAACGATCGATCCCGAGCTCGTCCCACAGACAGTGGTTCGCGAACCAGAGCATCCTGTTGGAAACGTCGTTGTAGTAGAGGTCGTAAACGTGCTCGTCGATGTCGATCAGCTTCACCGGGTAGCCCAACCGGTCCCGGAGGTCGTCCACGGCTCCCGCTCGCAGCGCGGCGCGGTCCACGTTCGAGGTCGCCGCAGCGATCCACACCGCGCGATCACCCAGACGCCGGGCGACCGGATCGAGAGCTCCTGCGAGACCGCCGGCCCCCCTCTTGGTTTCGAACCCTCCGTCATCGGTCTCGAGGAACGAGACCGGGCCCCGGTTCGACACGAGCACGATGTTGACGTCGTTCGAAGTCATCGGATAGACATCGTCGGGTACACGCCTCCTCGACCGGTTCTCACACGACCAGTACTCATATGGACTCCGTACCCTAAAGGCGGGATCTCCAAGGGAGCACCTCATCCGTATCGTCGTCGCGTCCGACAAGTTCAAAGGCACGCTCGGATCGTTGGCCGCGGGCCGAGCGATCGCCGGCGGGATCGCGAGATACCAGCCGGAAGCCCAGATCGCTATCCACGCGGTGGCCGACGGGGGAGAGGGAACGATCGACGCTCTCTCCTCGGTTCCGGGCACGGTCGTCGACCACGTCCGGGCGACGGGTTCGATGGGCGAAGCGGTCACCGCCCGCGTCCTCACGCTGGGGGACGTCCGGGTGGTGGAGGCATCCGAGGTCACCGGGGTGAGCGCACGACCGGGTGGCCACAGCGCTCTCGAAGCAACCTCCTACGGACTCGGGCAGACGATCGGCCACGCGGCAAGGGATGGATCAGAGGTGCTGGTTGCGATCGGAGGGACCGGATCGACCGATGGGGGAACCGGGATGGCCCGCGCCCTCGGGTGGCGCTTCCTCGACCGCCGTGGCCGCGATCTTCCCGCCGGAGGCGGAGCGCTCGTCGATCTGTCCTCAGTCGTTCCTCCCCCAGAGCAGCTAGACCTCGCGGTCACCGGGCTTAGAGATGTCAACAGCCCGCTTCTGGGTGAGCGAGGCGCCGCCCGGATGTTCGCGCCCCAGAAGGGAGCGGGCCCCGCCGAGGTCGCGGTTCTCGAGCAGGGGCTCGGGATCCTCGCGGAGGTTCTCCTCCGGGACCTGGGCACCGACGTAGCGCGCATCGCTGGTGGGGGTGCGGGAGGCGGGATCGGTGCGGGATTGACCGCGTTCCTCGGCGCCAGGTCGGTGCCCGGTTTCGAGCGCATCGCCGGCGAGACGTCGCTGCAAGGTGCGCTCGAGGGAGCAGACCTCGTCGTCACCGGTGAGGGCCACTTCGATGAGGCAAGCCTGGGGGGAAAGGTCCCGGTCGGGGTTGCCGGCCTCGCGGCCCGGGCAGGCGTCCCGTGCGCTCTGGTCGCCGGGCGGATCAGCGTGTCCGAGGCGCGGTTTCGAGCCGCCGGTATCACCATCGCGGTGTCCCTGGAGGAGCTCGTCGGCGCGCAGGTCGCCATCGCTGAGCCTGAAGAGAGCCTGGCTCGGGCAACGGTAGAGATGATGCGCCGCGGGGGATACTGAGCCCGTGCCCTTGATCCCGCCTCATCTGAGTACCGGGGAGCGACTCCGTCGCTGGGGTGTGTCGGCGTGGTCGCTGATCGGGATCTTGATACTGCTGGCGATGTCCTTCTGGCTATTGCTGAAGATCCGGATCATCTTTCCGCCGCTCGTGCTCGCCCTTCTATTCATCTACTTCCTCAACCCGCCGATCACATGGTTGGAGACCCGAGGAATGCCGCGCGCAGTGGCGGCGGTCGGCACCTACGTCGTGGTCGCCGGCATCATCGTGGGCCTCGGCTTCCTCCTCTATCCGTTCTTCTCCTCGCAGGTGGAGCAGTTCTCCGAGGATTGGCCGGCATTCAGAACCGAGATCGTTTCGTTCACAGAAGATACGGCGTCGTCCATCGAGGATCGGTTCGGCTTCGAGATAGACACCTCGGGCGTCTCGTGTTTGCTCGGCGACGCCCAGCGGGCCGGCAGCCGCAACTGCGATGAGGTTGCGGCAACGTTCCGAGAGCAGCTCTCGGGGAGCACCGGGCAGATCACGCGCCTCGGTCTGACCGTTCTCGAAGCGCTCCTTGTATTCATCTTGGCCCCTCTGATAGCGCTCTATCTGTTGATCGATCTACCGCAACGGAAACGGGATCTCGTGAACCTGTTTCCGGAACGCTTGCGACCCGAGGCCGTCGACCTCGGGCAGAAGCTCGCGCGCGCGGTGGGTGGGTTCTTCAGGGGCCAGTTGTTCGTTGCATCAACCGTGGGGGTGATGTCTGCCGCGGGCTTCTGGATCATCGGCCTCAAGTTCTGGCTGGTGATCGGCGTCATCGCGGGTTTCTTCAACCTCATCCCGATGGTGGGTCCGTTCATCGGAGGGGGTCTCGGCTTCCTCGTCGGCGCGATGACCGGTGGCGTCGGCCTCGGGCTCAAGGCTGCGCTCGTGGAGCTGATCGTCCAGCAGCTCGACAATCACGTGATCAGCCCGCAGGTGATGAAGAGGACGGTTCATATCCATCCCGCGATGGTCGTTCTCGCGCTGCTGGCGGGCGGCGCCCTGGCCGGGTTTTGGGGGGTCCTTCTCGCAGTTCCCGCGGTGGCGGTAGGCAAGATCCTGCTCGGGCATCTCTGGGCCACGCGTGTCTTGGGGGAGGACGTCACTCCGTTCACTCGTCGTGCACATGCATCCCGAAGCGAAGCGCCGGTGGTTGACCCGCCGGAGGTCGACCCGCCGGAGGTCGAGCCGGCACCGAAGGAGCTTTAGGGGGCTAGGACGTCGGCCATCGGGGGCCTGACCACGAGTGGGCGGGCCGAAGGGAGGGGAGCGGGTCCCTCGGCACCGGGAAGGAACTGCACCAGCTCTTCCGGTAGTGGATCTCTGAAGGCAGCCTTGCCGTTCCTTTCGAGCTTGGTGAAGAACGCATGCATGATCTCGTGCGACATGCGTCCCAGCGCGAACGTGTCGCGGTTGCGATGAACCCTCAGCCCAAGATCGACCTGCCCGAGTCCTTCAAGCGAGAAGATCTCGACGAGATCCATCAAGAGGCCGATCTCTACGGCGTAACCGGTGAAGAACGGCAGCCGCATCAGCGCATCACGTCGTCCCGCGTATTCCCCTGAGAGCGGTTGGATCAGGCCGGCCAGCGGCGGATAGAGGAGATGCAACAGGGGTCTCACGACCAGTTCGGTGACCCTGCCCCCCGACGCAACCAGTTCCGGAACGCCTTCTATCCTCCGCCGGTAGAACCCTTTCGTCATCAGGATCTCGTCATCGACGAAGAAGGGGTTCAGGAGGTTTGTTACGAAGCAGGCGTTGAAGTTCGTGACGTCCGAATCGAGCCACACGACGATGTCCCCCTCGGCAACCGCGAGACTCTTCCACAGTGCTTCGCCCTTGCCGGGGTGATCGCCCTCGTCGGGCAGGATCTCTGCGGCGCGGTGGACGGTTGCCCCCGACGCTCGGGCGGCATCGATGGAGCCATCGGACGATCCAGAGTCGACGACCAGGAGCTGGTCCACGATCCCGGTCTCCTCGATCAGCGCGGAACGGATCTCGGAGCAGATGGGTCCGACGGTGCCCTCTTCGTTCAGGGTCGGAAGGCACACGGTGACGCTTTGCCCACTCGATCGCTTACGGCGGGCGAGCTCTTCACGGCTCAGGAGGGAGGCGTCGAAGGTCTTCCTCCGGAACCAGTCCTCGACGGCTGGATGTTCGTGGGCTGGCTGCACTTACCGAGCCTAGCCGGGGGTGGCGCCAACCGCTCAAGGATTCTCCGGACTATGCCGAATACCCATATGGGTGGAAGGGTTCACCCCGCGGGGCGACCCGGTAGGACCGGAAAGTAGGTTGTGTCGACAATGGCTCGAATCTTGATCGCCGAAGATGATGCGGATATCAGACGGATAGTCATCCACGCCCTCGTTGAGGCCGGGCACGATGTCTCTGCAGTCAAAGACGGTGAATCCGTCGTCGAGCGGCTCACTTGGGCCCCCCCGGACCTCTTGATCCTCGACATCATGATGCCCGGACAAGACGGGTACTCCGTCCTCGAGGAGATGAGATCCCAAGAGGTCGCCAAGGAAACGCAGGTCATGGTGCTCACGGCCAAGAATCGCGAGCAGGACGTCGAGCGTAGCTATCGTCTGGGCGCCGCGTTCCACATGACCAAGCCTTTCGATCCCGATGAACTGGTCGGAGCGGTTCGACGCGTTCTCGATATGTCGGCCACCGAAGTGGCGGCCGTGAGGGAGACGGAAGCCGACAAGGCACGTCTCCTGAGCCAGATCGAAGCGGTCTTCGGCAAGTAGCGCGAAACCGGCCGGCTACCGGCGCGCCTTACCGGCCTCCGATCGGAGCCACCGAGTGTCCTGAACTTCCCCTGCCGAACGGCCCTATCCACTTCGCTTCCTCAGCGAGATTCTCGGGCAGAGGATCAAGGTTGCGGACAGAGAGGAGGCGCGATGCGCACGCGCACACTGATGTTTGCCGGCCTGTCGACGATGGCTCTGGTGGGTCTCCAGACGCCTGCGGCGGCCGTCGACGGAAGCAGGGACCCGATGGTTGTGGCCCAGGCGGCGGCCGCCGATCCAGGTGGCGTCTTGGACGCCTTCCTCGAGTCGGACGGGACGGGGACGACCTCGTCTGCAGCCGTGATGGCGTTCACGGGAGACGATCACAACGGGTTCCCTACCGGTGACGACGACGCCTTCATGGGACTTGCCACCGGCGATGCGGCCTTTATGAACGATGGCGACCAGACGTACTTCGCCAGCGGGTACCTGGGCGGGATGTTTACGAACCGGGGGACCGACCTCGCCGGCATGACGATGGAGTTCACCATCCCCGAAGGTACCGGACCGGTTTGCTTCGTCGTGGATCTGAAGTTCCTGTCGGAGGAATTCCCGGAGTACGTGGGGAGTTCCTACAACGACTTCGTCGCCGGCCGGATCAACGACACCGCCCCACCCACGATCGCCGACGACAACACCCCTGTGGCGCCGGGGAACTTCCTCCGGGACGGTGAGGGAGCGCCGCTCACCGTTAACAACAACTACAACGTCAACGCTGGGAACGCCGACCAGACCGTCTATGACGGAGCATCTCCGATCCTGCAGGCGCGGACCGAGGTTCCCGACGGCGATTCGTTCACGTTCTCCCTGTGGATAGCCGACGTTGGCGATAGCAACTTCGACTCGGCGGTCTTCGTCAATAACGCGCGGGTCCTCAGAACCTCGAACTGTGAGTCGGGGACGTCTGGACCCAGTGAGACGACCCTGAAGGTGAAGGTCGGAAAGCGTGTGAAGGCCAGCGGGACCGTGGTGCCTTCGGGCCCCGGTCAGGAGATGGTCGTGACCCTCTTCAAGAAGGTCGGTGGGCAGTGGACCAAGAAGCAGGTCATGCGGCCTCTGCTGAGCGATCCCATCGACATCGATGGCGATGGCATCGCCGAGGGAAGCAGGTACGCCACGACGCTGAAGAAGCCGGGCGGATCATGCAAGGTGAAGGCGAAGTATCCGGGTGACAGCGACACCTATCCAAGTGTCGCTCAGAAGACCTTCAATTGCTGACCAAGTACTAACGGCTCGAATACGAGGCGGCGGCCCTTGAGACCGCCGCCTCGTCGCGCAGGCCTCCACCTTGCGGAATGACCAGTCCGAGCCGGTCCCTCCGTAGCGGCCTGTAACCTTCCTTGACGTGAAACGTCAAAAAGCTACCGGCGACCGGGCCGAGCGTGAGCTCGTCTCTTCCGACCTGATCGAGCGCTGCAAGGACGGCGACGAACAGGCCTGGAAGGAGCTCGTAGAGGCCACTCACCGGGACGTTTACACCCTGTGCCTCCGGATCCTCGGGAATCCGGCCGATGCTCAAGAAGCCACGCAAGACGTCTTCTTGAAGGTCTGGCGGAATCTCTCCAGCTTCAGAGGCGAAGCGATGTTCAGCACGTGGTTGTACCGGGTGGCAAGCAATACCGCCATCTCGAAGCACCGGAAGCGGAAGCGTCAGCGTGTCAATGAATCAGGCGTTGACGATGAGGTGCTGGCGCAGATCCCGTCGCCCGGCTCGGTTGAGTCGGCAGCGGGGGCGAAGGTAGAGGTCGAGCGACTCGAAGAGGCGCTCGCTCTTCTCCCGGAAGGACTCCGGGAGGCGGTGGTACTGAGAGACGTGTACGGCTTGAATATCGCCGAGATCGCAGCGGAACAGAAGATCTCGGAGACGGCGGCGAAGGTGCGTGTGCACCGGGGCCGCAAGAAATTGAAAGAGATCATGTTCCCAGAGAAGCCGGGGACCGAGACGGAGGAACGAACATGAGGTGCGAAGAGGTGCAGGAAGCGCTTCCGGCGCATGTGAAGGACGGCTCGGACAGTCTCACCGTTCGTCGTCACCTCGCGCGGTGCCCCGACTGCAAGGCCGAATTGGCCCGTTACGAAAGCCTGATGGGAGGTCTTCGGATCCTCCAGACGACCTCGGTACCCGTTCCCCCCGGACTCTTCGATCGGCTGCTCGAGATTCCGGCGCGCTCTTCGAGGCTCGATTCGGCGCGCGATCACGTCGTCCGTCACCGGAAGGTCTACGTGGGTGGCGGGATCGCGGTTGCGCTCGCAGGGGCGGCGGGAGCAGCGCTGTGGCGAAGCAAGGTGCGGCACCCGGCAACCGCCTGAGGGGTCCACCCTCTCGGTCTGCGACAATCGGCGCATCCTTCCATCGCCGAGGCCGAGGTGCCATGAACGAGAAACTGCTCGATGAGCTGAACGATCTGCTCCGTATCCCCTCGATCTCTTCCGGCGGCGGTGATCCCTCCGACCTGTTACGTGCGGCCCAGTGGCTGACCGCGAAGATCGAGGGCGCCGGGGGCACGGCCGAGATCGTGACCACCGCGGGCAACCCCCTCGTGGTCGGCTCCCTGGAGAGCGCCTCACCGGGTGCCCCAACCGTCTTGATCTACGGGCACTACGACGTCCAGTCCGCCGATCCGGCGGAGGAGTGGGACAGTCCACCCTTCGAACCTACGATCCGGGACGGCCGCCTCTACGCGCGCGGTGCGTCCGACGACAAGGGCAACTTCTATCCCTTGTTGTTCGTGGCGTGTGAGCTTGCAACGGCAGGAGAGCTGCTGGTGAACATCAGGGTGATCGTTGAAGGCGAGGAAGAGGTCGGGTCCGAGAACATCATCAACTTCATCCGGAATGACGAACGCGGCGCGGACTGCTGCATCATCTTCGACTCGATCATGGTCAACGCCGAGACTCCCACGATCACCATTGCCGGACGAGGGATGGTGATGTTCGAGGTCGATGTCACGACGGGGACGCGCAACCTGCACTCTGGCCTCTACGGAGGCAGCGCGATGAACGCCGTTCATGTGTTGAATCATCTCCTCGAACAGGTGAAGCCCGGCCCCGACGGCCGGCTCCGTCCCGAGCTGCGCGAGGGCCTCAGCGAACCATCGCCGGATGAGCTGGAGGCCTGGGCGAAGCTTCCGGGTGGCGCCGCGGTCATCTCGGAGGTTGGCGGTACTCCGGTGTGGGGGGGCTCGGGAGACGAGTACTACCGGCAGAACTGGGCTGACGCCTCGCTCGATATCAATGGGATCGCCGGCGGCGATGCGGAGCAGGTGCGCACGATCGTTCCGGTCACGGCCAACGCCAAGTTCAGCATCCGTCTGGCCCCCGACCAAGACGCGCAGCAGATCGCCGACACCACCGTTGCACTCTTGGAAGCCGCGATCCCCGAAGGCGCGGACGTAAAGATCAACGTTCACTCGTTGTGCGACCCCGCGATGTTCGATCCGAGCTCGGAGGCGATGAACATCGCGAAGCGCGCTTTCGAGGAGGCATGCGGCAATCCTCCCGTCTTGACTCGCATCGGCGGAAGCCTTCCGATCCTCGTGGCGTTGGCCGAGCGCAAGATCCCCACGATCGTCAGCGGGTTCGCATTGGCCAAGGACGCGATCCACGCGCCGAACGAGTCGTACCGGCTGGAGAGTCTCGAGCTCGGAGAGAAGACCGCCCGCGAGCTCTTCAAAGGGATGGCCGGACTGTCGCCGGCGTGACGGGTTGCTCGGGGTCGAGGCACTAGACTTGCGGAAGATCTAGGGCGGTAGCTCAGTCTGGTCAGAGCGCTGGTCTCCAAAACCAGTGGCCGGGGGTTCGAATCCCTCCCGCCCTGCTACCCGATGTTCTGCGACCCGCTTCTGGATCCCTGCGGAGCAGCGGGCGTGCGAGAGTCCGAGTGATCGCCGGGCGTGTTAATCTTGATGTTTCACCCCCCGCGGAACTGACCCTTACGAGGCGCGTCCGGGAAGCCGGGTATCGAGTCGTCGGGGTCGCAAGCGGGTCGTCGAGACGACCCGCAGAACACAAGAAAGGGTTCCCGTGAACAGGCAGTACAAGCGAGCGATGCAGAAGCAGGAGTCCGTTCAGAAGAAGAAGACTCCTCAGGTGAAGCCCCAGGGTGCTCCCGGTAAGCGCGTGCGGACCAAGCCGCTCCAGTTCATCAAGGAAGTCATCGCAGAACTGAAGAAGGTGGCATGGCCCACCCGACAAGAGGTCGTCGCCTATTCGATCGTCGTGATCGTGGCCACAGTGGTGATCGCGACGCTCATCTTCGGGATGGACTTCGTCTTCACGAAGGCCGTCCTGGCCCTGTTTGGAGTTGAGACATGAGCGAGACGCACACAGAGGAAGAGCAGGGCGGAGCTCCGGAGGAAACTCCTGAGGCCGAGGCAGCCACCCCGGCTCCTGAGGCGGACGTGCCCGCTGTCCCCGACCCCGTAGCCACCGAGGCGTCTTCCGATGCTCCCGAGCCCGCGGCCGAAGTCGAGGCGCCGGCCGAAGCGGCCGAAGAGGCCACGGCCGAAGAAGAGGAAGAAGTGTTCATCTTCGACGAGGCGGTGATCCCGCCGACCGAGCGTCCGGGCGACTGGTTCGTGATCCATACCTATGCCGGCTACGAGAACAAGGTCAAGGCCAACCTCCTGTCCCGTATCTCCTCGATGAACGTCGAGGACAGGATCTTCGAGGTCGTCATCCCGATGGAAGACGTGATGGAGATCAAGCAGGGCAAGAAGCAGATCGTCCAGAAGAAGGTCTTCCCCGGCTATCTCTTGTGCCGTATGTACCTCGACGATGATTCCTGGTACGTGGTTCGCAACACGCCGG
The DNA here is from genome assembly GCA_016649855.1 of Actinomycetota bacterium. Lineage (GTDB taxonomy): Bacteria > Actinomycetota > CADDZG01 > CADDZG01 > WHSQ01 > WHTI01. The sequence continues at coordinate 12,407 of JAENWQ010000022.1, forward strand.
GCGTCACCGGATTCGTCGGTTCCGGCGCCAAGCCGACTCCACTCTCGGATCGCGAGATCAACAAGATCCTGCAGGTGAAGCCGGAGGACAAGAAGAAGCTCCGTCCCCGTCTCGAGTTCGAGGAGCAGGAATCGGTCAGGGTCATCTCCGGACCGTTTGCCAACTTCACCGGAACGATCTCCGAGATCAACGTCGACCAGTCGAAGCTCAAGGTGCTCGTCAACATCTTCGGCCGGGAGACCCCGGTCGAGCTCAGCTTCGATCAGGTAGCTAAGCTTTAGCTGCAACACCAAGGCCGGGGACGCCTTCAAAGGTCCCGGCTCGCAATACAGAAGCGGATCGTCTCGACGATCCGCGGAACAGAAGGAGGTAGACGAAGGCCGTCTGCCGTTCGTACTTCGCGAAAGGGAGTAGAGAGATGTCACAGCCTTCGGGTGGTAAGCGCAAGAAGATCGCTCAGGTACTGAAGCTGCAGATCCCTGCGGGACAGGCAACCCCCGCACCTCCAGTGGGTCCCGCTCTGGGACAGGCTGGGATCAACATCATGGAGTTCTGCAAGCAGTACAACGCGGCTACCCAGCAGCAGACCGGCACGATCGTGCCCGTCGAGATCACGGTCTACGAGGACCGCTCGTTCTCGTTCATCACCAAGACCCCGCCCGCCGCGGTGCTCCTTCGTCAGAAGGCAGGTATCGACAAGGGCTCGGGTGAGCCGAACAAGAACCGGGTCGGTTCGGTCACCAGGGACCAGGTGCGCGAGATCGCCGAGATCAAGATGCCGGACCTCAACGCCAACGACGTCGAGGCGGCGATGAAGATCGTCGAGGGCACCGCTCGATCGATGGGCATCGCGGTTAACTGAGCTTTCAAGTTGTGGGAGGCGGGTTCGACCCGCTGCGGACCACAGAAGGGAACCACTGAGATGGCACATGGAAAGCGTTTCAAGGAAGCGATCAGCAAGGTTGACCGGGATCACCTGTACGGCCCCCGTGAGGCCCTGAACATCCTCAAGTCACTCCCGTCGGCAAAGTTCGATGAGACCGTCGAGGTCTCCATCCGCCTCGGGGTCGACCCCCGCAAAGCCGATCAGATGGTGCGCGGCTCGCTCTCTCTTCCCAAAGGCACCGGCAAGACCATGCGGGTTGCCGTCTTCGCCAAGGGTGAGAAGGCGACCCAGGCGCGCGAGGCGGGTGCCGATGAGGTCGGCGACGACGATCTCGCCGCGAAGATCCAGGGCGGATGGACCGACTTCGACGCCACCGTCGCGACCCCGGACATGATGCCGGTCGTCGGGAAGTTGGGCCGGGTGCTCGGACCCCGTGGGCTCATGCCGAACCCGAAGTCCGGAACAGTGACCGACGACGTCGCCAAGGCCGTGCGCGACATCAAGGGCGGCTTGGTTGAGTACCGCACCGACAAGAGCGGCAACCTGCACATGATCCTCGGCAAGAAGTCCTTCGACGAGACCGACCTGATCGAGAACTATGCCGCGGTGTTGGACGAGGTCGTCCGCGCCAAGCCGTCGTCTTCGAAGGGTCGCTACCTGAAGAGCATCACGCTCTCCTCGACGATGGGTCCCGGGATCCAGATCGATCCCCTGAGGAGCCGCGACTTGGAGGAACTCGCCGAGATGGCCGCCGAGGCGTCCCAGGCGTCCGACGACGCGGCCGCCGCGACCGTTGCCGAACCCGAAGCAGTGGAGGCCACCTCCTAGGTAACTGTTACCATCCGATCTAGCCCGAGACCGTCGGGGGGCTTCGGCCCTTAAAGATCCGACGCAGGCGCAACCGAGACGTCTTTCGTATGCGGTCGCCCTGTTCGGGCGGCTGTTTTTTTTGTTTCACAGACCAGAGGAGTTTGTGCATATGGCGAGAGCAGAGAAGGTTGCAGTCGTAGAGGAGATCCGGCAACGGTTCGAGTCTGCCGACGCGGCGTTGCTCACCGAGTACCGGGGCCTGGGCGTCGGCGATATCGCCGAGGTACGCAACGCGCTGCGTGAGGTGGGGTCCGAGTACAAGGTCCTGAAGAACACCCTGGCCCGGATCGCGGCGCGTGAGTCAGGCATGGACGAGCTCGTCGGCATGCTCGAGGGGCCCACGGCGATCGCGTTCATCCATGGTGATGCCGCGGCAGCCGCCAAGGCTCTCGCCACCGCCGCGAAGAAGTTCCCCGTGCTCGTGATCAAGGGCGGCATGCTCAAGGGCGGCAAGGTCATCGACGCCGACCAGGCGAAGGTGCTGGCGAGCCTCGAGCCTCGTGAGGTCCAGCTGGCCAAGATCGCCATGATGATGAACCAGCCGGTCCAGCTGACCGTGAACGTCTTTGCAGCTCTGCTGCGGGACCTCGGATCGATGCTGGCGCAGGTGGTGGAGAAGAAGACCACCGGCGAGCTTCCGGGAGGTATGGGCGAAGCCCCCGCAGAGCCGGTTGCTGAGGCTCCAGCTGAAGCACCCGCTGAAGAGGTTGCCGAAACACCAGCGGTCGAGGCGGCCATCGGGGTCGAAGAGGGCGCCGAAGGCGATGTGGAAGCACCCGCGGTGGAAGCCTCGGCTGCGGTCGAAGAACAGTCGGGAACAACGGAAAGTGAAGAGACCGCCGGTGGCGGCGATCAGGAAGAGGAGGCGTAACAGATGGTCAGCAAGACCCTGAGTCAGGATGATGTTCTGGAAGCCGTAGCCGGTTGGACCGTGCTCGAGCTGTCCGAGTTCGTTAAGTCGTTCGAAGAGAAGTTCGGTGTCTCGGCGGCGGCCCCCGTAGCGATGGCTGCTCCCGGTGGCGGCGGTGCCGGCGACGCCGCAGGCGCGGCGGAAGAGAAGGACGAGTTCGATGTCGTCCTGACAGGTGCCGGCGAGAAGAAGATCCAGGTCATCAAGGAGGTCCGTAGCCTCACGAGCCTCGGTCTGAAAGAGGCCAAGGACCTGGTCGACGGCGCTCCGAAGCCCGTGCTCGAAGGCGTCAACAAGGAAGCCGCCGAAGAGGCCAAGGCCAAGCTCGAGGCGGCCGGCGCGAGCGTGGAACTGAAGTAGGAAGAACCGCTACGTCAGGGAATGGGGCCCTCTCTTGGGCCCCATTCCTGTGCGACCGGTCGGAGGACTGGGGCGGACGGTCGGAGATCCGCTGGTTCCGGGAAGGTTCCGGGGGGCGGTGGCGTTACCGCTACTGGAAACAGTTGACCGTCGTGGGCCACGGGATTACGCTGTCCCCGGTCCATCAAGAGGAGTACACATAGAGGCTTCGTTCGTATCAAGCATCTCGCTTGACGCCAGTGAAGGCTGTCGCCTACACTGGCTGTTTGCTGTGCTCAATCCCGTACGTTCCACTCGTCATGTCGCGCGGTTAAGAACCGCCCAAGGCGTACCGGACGGGATCTGCTGGGGCGTGAAGGAGACTCACGGGTCGATCTCCCTCCCCAGCGTTGTTACCGCCGTTTGACCAAGCCATACAGGAGGCTCGCTTGTCGTCGTCTAATGCCCTGCGCGAACGCCGTACTTTCGCCAAGCTCGACGAGGTTCTCCCGCCGCCGAATCTGATCTCCGTTCAGAAGGAATCGTTCGCCTGGTTCATACGAACCGGCCTGGGCGAGACCCTGAAGGAGATCTCGCCGGTCGAGGACTTCACCGGGAACCTGGCTCTCCAGTTCCTCCGCCACGAATTCAAGGACGCGAAGTTCGACGAGGACGAGTGCAAGGAGAAGGACATGACCTTCTCTCGTCCGCTCTTCGTCACCTGCGCCTTCATGAACAAGGAGACGGGTGAGATCAAGGAGCAGACGGTCTTCATGGGGGATTTCCCGATGATGACCGACAAGGGGACCTTCATCATCAACGGGACCGAGCGTGTCGTCGTCTCCCAGCTGGTCCGGTCCCCGGGCGTCTACTTCGATAAGGACATCGACAAGACGACCGACAAGGACATCTACACCTGCAAGATCATCCCCGCCCGCGGTGCATGGCTCGAGTTCGAAACCGACAAGAAGGACATGGTCGGTGTCCGGGTAGACCGCAAGCGGAAGCAGAACGTGACCGTGCTCCTCAAGGCCCTCGGCTTCGGTGGCGACCAGGAGATCCTCGACCTCTTCGATGGAGCCGAGTCGATCGCCTCGACGCTCGAGAAGGACGCGATCGAGACCGAGGAAGACGCTCTCATCGACATCTACCGCAAGCTCCGTCCGGGCGAGCCCCCGACGGTCGAATCGGCGCGGTCGCTGATCGAGAACCTCTTCTTCAACCCCAAGCGCTACGACCTCGCACGGGTCGGTCGCTACAAGTTCAACAAGAAGCTCGGCATGAAGTACCAAGAGAAAGACATCGACGAGATGGGGACCGTGCTCCGCAAGGAGGACATCCTCACCACGATCCAGTACCTCGTCCGCCTCCACGCAGGGGACCCGGAAGCCGAGACCGACGACATCGACAACTTCGCCAACCGGCGCATCCGTCCGGTCGGTGAGCTGATCCAGAACCAGATCCGCGTCGGCCTCTCTCGCATGGAGCGGGTCGTGCGCGAGCGCATGACCACCCAGGACGTCGAGGCAATCACGCCTCAGACCCTGATCAACATCCGCCCTGTGGTAGCGGCGATCAAGGAGTTCTACGGGTCTTCGCAGCTCAGTCAGTTCATGGATCAGACCAACCCGCTGGCCGGGCTCACCCACAAGCGCCGTCTCTCGGCGCTTGGCCCCGGTGGTCTGTCGCGCGAGCGAGCCGGCTTCGAGGTCCGAGACGTGCACCCGTCGCACTACGGACGGATGTGTCCGATCGAGACCCCTGAGGGCCCGAACATCGGCCTGATCGGTTCGCTCTCGACCTACGCGCGGCTGAACCGCTACGGGTTCATCGAGACGCCGTATCGCAAGGTCGAGAACCAGAAGGTCACCTCGAAGATCGAGTACCTCACGGCCGACCTCGAATCCCGCGCGGTGATCGCCCAGGCGAACGCCAAGCTGGACGACAAGGGCAACTTCCTCGACGAGAGGGTGTTGGTCAGAGGACGTCAGAACGAGATCGAGTACACCGATCCGTCCGGGGTCGACTACATGGACGTGAGCCCGAAGCAGATCATCTCGGTCTCGACGGCCTCGATCCCGTTCCTCGAGCACGACGACGCCAACCGGGCCCTGATGGGCGCCAACATGCAGCGTCAGGCGGTGCCTCTGGTTCGTCCCGAGGCTCCGTACGTCGGCACGGGTCTCGAGTTCCGCACCGCGATTGACGCCGGCGACGTGATCATCGCCCTGGAGGCCGGGACGGTCGAAGAAGTCTCGGCCGCGAGCATCATCGTCAAGGGCAGCAAGAACACCCGCACCTACAAATTGGACAAGTTCCGCCGTTCCAACCAGTCCACGTGCATCAACCAGCGCCCGGTGGTCGCCGAGGGACAGAAGGTCAAGGAAGGCGACATCCTCGCCGACGGCCCCTCTACCGACAAGGGCGAGATGTCACTCGGCGCCAATCTCATGGTCGCCTTCATGTCCTGGGAGGGCTACAACTTCGAGGACGCGATCATCCTGTCCGAGCGTCTGGTGAAGGAGGACGTCCTCACCTCGATCCACATCGAGGAGTACGAGGTGGACGCCCGTGACACCAAGCTTGGGGCCGAAGAGATCACTCGTGACATCCCCAACGTGTCGGAAGAGGTCCTCGCCGACCTCGACGAGCGGGGCATCATCCGCATCGGCGCCGACGTCGGCACCGGTGACGTCCTGGTCGGGAAGGTCACTCCCAAGGGAGAGACCGAGTTGACCCCCGAAGAGCGGCTGTTGAGGGCGATCTTCGGTGAGAAGGCCCGCGAGGTGCGGGACACGTCGCTGAAGATGCCGCACGGTGAAGAGGGCAAGGTCATCGGCGTGCGCGAGTTCAGCCGCGACGCCGGCGACGAGCTTCCCCCTGGGGTCAACGAACTCGTTCGCGTGTTCGTCGCGCAGAAGCGCAAGATCTCCGAGGGCGACAAGCTCGCGGGCCGTCACGGGAACAAAGGGGTTATCTCCAAGATCCTGCCCGAGCACGACATGCCGTTCCTCGCGGACGGGACCCCGGTGGACATCATCCTGAACCCCCTCGGTGTGCCTTCCCGGATGAACCTCGGCCAGGTGCTCGAAACGCATCTCGGCTGGGCGGCGAAGATGCGCTGGGAGGACCCCGACGGTGACGTCCAGCCCGGCAAGTGGGCTCGGCAGGAGCCGACCTGGGTCTCGACCCCGGTGTTCGACGGCGCCAAGGAGGAAGAGCTGCTCGACGCTCTCGACAAGGCGTCGAAGCTTCCCAGCGAGTACCCGCTAGTCAATGCGGTCGGCAAGGCTCAGTTGTATGACGGCCGCACCGGTGAGCCGTACGACAACGAGATCACCGTCGGCTACATGTACATCCTGAAGCTGAGCCACATGGTGGACGACAAGATCCACGCTCGGTCCACGGGTCCGTACTCGATGATCACGCAGCAGCCGCTGGGCGGTAAGGCACAGTTCGGCGGCCAGCGCTTCGGCGAGATGGAGGTCTGGGCCCTCGAGGCCTACGGCGCCGCCTACACGCTGCAGGAGATGCTCACGATCAAGTCCGACGACACCGTCGGGCGCGTGAAGGCCTACGAGGC
>JAENWQ010000155.1 GCA_016649855.1 Actinomycetota bacterium
TGCTCGCCGGCCTGGTTGCGCTGCTCGCCGGCCTGGTTGCGCTCTTCCGCAACCGGAGGCCCGCTCCCCCCGCCTTCGGCTTCGCCCGAACGATCCCTATTGACCATACCCCGAACTATGTCAGGTACCACTGGGTTGCGCCAGACCTGGGCGCACATGATGAGTCCGGCCAAGACATAACCCAAACCATAACAAAACCGCCGGAACCACAAGGTTCTCAGCAAGTCGCGGTCTCATTGGCCGGGATCCAGTTCGACCCTCCGTTACCCGCCCTTCGCGACGCGCTGACCCAGCGGTTCCCGATGGGAGCGACCACGAAGTTCCACGTTCTCTACGACCGGGCCTTCTGGCGCGATAACGGGTTCTCCAGGAACCTATGGGAGCGATACGTGAGCGTCGCGGTTTCTCCACAGTGGACGTTTCGCGCTCTCTCGCCCCCCCCACACATCAACCCGCAGCTTCGTGGACTCATCCAAATGTCTCTTTCATCGCCAGAATCTCGTCGAGCCGCTCGAAAAACAGGTCGAGGATCTCACCGTCGAAGTGGACGCCTCTGCCCTCTCGCATGATGTCCAGCGCCTCGGGCAAGGAGAAAGCCTTGCGGTAGACCCGGTCTGTGCTTAACGCGTCGAAGACATCTGCAATCGCCGCGATCCGGCCCTCGACAGTGATGTCTTCTGCCATCAGACCCCGCGGGTAGCCGCTTCCGTCGACCTTCTCATGATGCGTCCAGGCGATCGCGGCTGCCATGGTCGCAAGCTCCGAGGTGGAACCGCCCAGGATGTCGTGACCGATCTGAGCGTGACCTTTCATGATCTCGAACTCATCCGGCGTCAGCCTCCCAGGCTTTAGCAGGATGGAGTCTGGGATGCCGATCTTGCCGACGTCGTGCATCTTAGCGGCGATCCTGACGATCTCAGAATGAGCGTCGTCGTAACCCATCGCCATAGCGATGATCGCGCAGTAGCGACTCATCTGTTCGATGTGGCGCGAGGTCTCCTCGTCCCGGAACTCTGCCGCCAGCGAGAGACTGGTGATCGTCTCTTCCTGGGCGAGGCGCAGACCCTTCTGGGCGCCCTCGAGTTGAATGATCGTGTTCCACAACTCATCGGTCCTCTCCCGGACCTTTTCCTCGAGAGAGTCGCGGTGACGCCGCAACTGCAGATGGAGGAAGCGCGTCTCAAGGAGATTGGCGACCCGTGCGAGCACCTCCGAAGTGTCGAAAGGCTTGGTCAGGAAGTCCTTTGCTCCACCCACCAGTGCCCGTCTCTTGCTTTCCGGGGTGACATCGGCAGTGAGAACCAGGATCGGCAAGTAATCGTTGGGAGCCGTCATCGCCGAAAGTTGTGCTATGACTGCGTGACCATCGAGGTCCGGCATATGCAAGTCCAGCATCACCAGATCGGGTTCGAATCGTTCGAAGAGCGCCTCGGCCTCGCGGGGATCCGTCGTCGATCTGGTGCGGTGGTAGCCCGAGCCGGCTAACAGGCGCTCGAGCAGCTGAACATTCGCCGGCTCGTCGTCCACGATGAGGATCGTGGGGTCCCACTCCGAGGTCATGGGGTTCCCGTCGGCGGTCCGAGGATCCGGTCGATGAGGGCCAAGAACTCAAGGACGTCTATCGGTTTTGTCAGGTACTCGTCCGCGCCCGCCGCACGCAGCCGCTCGATCAGGCCTGGCGTGGCATCGGCGGAGAGGATGACCACGGGGATGCTTCTCGTCCGGGGGTCCTTACGCAGCCGGATGAGAACCTCTTCCCCTCGCAGGTCGGGTAGTTGGAGGTCGAGAAGAACGAGATCGGGGATGTGCTGCTGGGCGAGCTCGATCCCCAAAGTCCCGCTCATCGCGGGGATCAACTCGAGCTCTGCTCTGTGACTCACCAGCCGCTCGATCAGTCTCAGGTTGGACAGGTTGTCATCTATGTAGAGGACCTTCCCGCCTGCCCCCGGCTGGTCAACCTCGTGGGCAGGAGTGGGGCGTGTCTCCGGTGAGGGCCCATCGGTGGCTCGCAGCTCGATCCAGAAGGTCGTTCCCTGATCCTGCATCGTGTCTACTCCGAGGCTTCCGCCCATCGCTTCGATCAGACTCTTCGAGAGCGTGAGGCCGAGCCCGCTACCTTCCACTCCGGTTTGCTCCGCGCCGAGACGCTCGAATGGGGCAAACAGCCGCGGGATCTTATCCTCCGGGATGCCCGGGCCATTGTCAGTGACCCCGATGCGGATCCGGTCCCCATCGCTCACCGCGGTAACCGAGACCGTGCCCTCGTCTGCGTTGTATTTCACGGCGTTGGACAGCAGGTTCAACAGAACCTGGCCTAATCGTTGCTGGTCGGCGATGACGTGACGGCTCTGCATATCGGGTGTGAGCTCGCTGCGAAGCCGGATACCGCGACCGTCTGCCAGGGGCCGGATAAGCTCGACCGCGTCACGCACGACTCCTTCGACCAGAACGGGTTCTAACGACACACGCAGCGTCCCGGTCTCGATGCGCGAGATGTCGAGCACCTCGTTGATCAACTCGAGCAGGCGTCGTCCACCCTTGATTATCTGTTCGGTGCTAGCACGTTGGTCTGGAGAAAGCTCCTCCATCTCGAGAAGCTGCCCGTACCCAAGGATGGCGTTGAGGGGCGTGCGCAGCTCATGGCTGCTACGGGACCAGAACACGCTCTTGGCCAAGTTGGCTTCCTCGGCCACACGCTTCGCCTCCTCGAGCTCTTCTTCGAGCTGAACCTGTTCGGTGACGTCTCGGCCCAACACGACCGCGGTATCCGTAGATCCCATCCACCGGATACGTATGTCGAGCCACACCCACTCCCGAGCCACGTTCTTCACGCGCAACCGTACGCCCCCGGGCTCCCCAGTCGTGAACGCAGACTGCAGCAGGTGGAGCGCAACCTCGGTATCGTCGGGGTGGACCCAATGAAGAGATTCTTTACCTAACAACTCCTCGAACTCGTACCCAAGGACCTCGCGCGCCGCTGGGTTCACGAAAGTGAGTTCGAAGCTGCTGGTTATTGTCGCGATGATGTCCGGAGACGTGTCGAAGATCGCCGATAACAGCTCTTGCTGTCTCTTTCTTTCGGTCACATCCCGGGCGATCGAGAATGCTCCCGCTACCGTCCCGTCGGTATCCCTGATCGGAGAGATCGTCATCGAGACGTCGATGGTTCTGCCGTCTTTGGTTTGCCGCTTGGTCTCGTGGTACTCGATGCTTTCGTTCGACCGCACTCTTTCGAGGATGGCCGGCACTTCGTCTAGGAGTTCCGGCAGGAAGATGATAGATACAGGCTTTCCGACGGCCTCCGCCGAACTGTAGCCGTACATCTTCTCGGCGCCACGGTTCCAGCTCATGATGGTTCCGTCGAACGTCGTCGAGAGAATCGCGTGGTCAGACGATTCCACGATCGACGCGAGCCGCCGCTGCTCGTCCAGCAGCGCGTTGCGCGCGAGCGCAAGATCTGCGAGCGCCGCGAAGCTTTTCAAACGCGAGATCTCCTCGCGGCCGAAGAAAGGTGTAAATGCGCTCGTCTGGACGGTTAGCCGGTGCGACCCCAGCGCGATACTCACACTCGAGTCTTCCGAAGCGGGATCGGAACCGCCATCGTCCGTGCCGGAAGGTCCCGCCTTCGCTTCCTCTGCCTCGGTGACGCCATCGCGGGCCACGACTAGGCCGTCGGAAGTGTAAAGCACCGCCGCTTTACCCCCCAGTAGTCCGCGAGCACGGGGCAGCAGCGTTGCGGCCACCGCCGATGTCGATGTCGCCTCCATCAGAGAGAGCCCCGCCTGTCTAAGCGCCGCTTCTTCTTCTCTGCGCCACCACGCTCGGAGCGCGTAGGGAGGGGCGAAGCCGATCATCATCATCGGAGCAGCCGCCAACGCCAGTAGCTGAACGACAACGGCGCCGGTTCCGCCATTCGAGAACTTTCCGGCTACGACCAAAGCCAACGCGAGCCCGGCAGCCCCCAGACTCATCATGCGCATCCTGCGACGCGCAACTGACGGCTGGTCTCGTCCGGCTCGCCACAGCCGCACCGCGACGAGCCCCGATAAGAAGACCCACTGGATCAATAACGCTGCGACATATACCTGGAACCAACCCGGCCAGGGCTCGCCTTCCTCGGGGATGCTGGGAAGCATCAACGCTCCGAGCACGAGGGCAGCGGTCAGCATCGAGGCGGCGGTCTTGATCCACGGGATGGGACGGACGAACGAGCGCATGAAGCGATGGAGGAAGTAGGGGAACAAGACCAGGATTGCGATCACCGCCTTTTGGGCCCAGAAGGCCGCGGGGCCGTCGGTCTCCTCAGGCAGGACGCGGCCAGCGATCAGCACCGCTCCAAGTACGGTGAACGCGGCGCACAGCCACGCGCTGGCACGGCCGGGGTGTCGTCGCCACTGCACGAACGCCACGACGGTCAAGGCGCCATAAAAGAAAGGCTGAATGAACTCCAATACCTCTAACGTAGCTGCACCCTCACTCTCCATAGACGACATTCAATAACACTTTGATTGGGAAATGCTGGGTCTCCGCGTTTTCGTGGGATGAACCACCACGCTCGATCTCTTCATGATGCCACCCCCGGACACCACAGCAAGGCTCTGGCGCCGAAGTTGTCGACGTTGACGAACCCATAGGCGATCCGCTTCAGGACCCCGACCTTGTTGTTGAGGCTTATCTGCACCGATTCGAAAAGAAGCGGCGGTGACCAGCACGTCTACGTCAACGACATGTCGCCGACGGAGACGGGTCGCGGGCGAATCTTGGCGTTCAGGGCCATGGCCGATCTCGGCCCGGATGTGTGACTGGCGGTAGAGCCACGCCCTCGACACCGAGGCGGCTACGGCGACGCCCGCGAAGGGACGGGCTCCCCCGGCCTCGTACGCCCGGCACAGGGCCGCGTCGCTCCTTGACCTCGTTCGCCTCAAGCGCCTCGAGGGCCGGGACGATGCGGTCGAGGCTACGTCGACCACGTCGTAGACATCGCTGCAGATAACGAGTCGCCCAGGCAACTGCGGACCCTTCTTGAGCCTCGTCAGTTACGTGGATGACAGCCCTTTCCCCGGTGCAGATAATGCTGCCCTCGAGCCGGCCGTTGCTGATGCCTCCCTCCCGGTGGAACGCGAGGATCTCCGGGAGCCATTCGACGAGCGCCTTCAAGACGCTGCGGAACTCGGGAATCTGGGTCTCGTCCCACGCCCGCACGAAGGCTTCGATCCGGTCCTCGGCTTCGGCTTCGTCAGTGGCGTCGTAGATCCCGTAGAGCTGCTGCAACAGCTTCCATGCACAGAGGAGCTCGGGATCTTCGGTGAGCGCCACCGCGAGGCGCCCGAACTGATCGCCATCGAGATGCTCGGCGCGCGCCAGCTGCAGGTAACGGGTGCGGAAGATCACCGGGGAGAACACCGGAACCTGGCCCGGCTCTCCCCGCTGCACCCGGCGGCGCACCTCGATCAGTCCACTGGCGAACCAGCGCACCACGTGGAAGCGGTCGAGCACGTGGGTGGCGTGGCCGACGTGGGCCTCGATCGCGGCTCGGTAGCTCTTCGATCCGTCGCTGACCACGACCTTGACCCGGCGGCACCAGCGATGTCCCTGGGCGGCGAAGAAGCTGCTCAACGCCCTTGCATCGCGATGCGGGATGGTCGCCAGGAGCTCGCCGGTGTCGCCGTTGAGCACCTGGGTGACGTAGCGGTGGCGGCGCCGCAGCGAGGTCTCGTCGACCAGCAGGACCGGACACGGCTTCTTGCGGCGATGGTCCCCTAGACGCTTCGACCACGCCGTTACCAGCGCCATGACGTTGTGCCACGACAGCCCGTCGCGCCGGGCGATCTCGGTGATCGACAGCTGGGTCGCGTCCTTGACGATCGCCCGCGCCAGACGGGTGGTGATCTTGCCCTCGATCATCGGGTGGGTCTCGGTGTGACGCTCGGAGCAATTGTCGCAGGTGAACCGCCGCCGCAACCAGATGAGGGTCACCGGCCGGCCGCTCACCGGGAGGTCCTTGATCTTCTTCCGCTTGGTCTCGTGGACCTTGGTGGTTCGGAACCCGCAGAAGGGACAGCGCACCACCGAGCGCAGATCCTTGATCACGACCTCGAGGCGTTCGGGGAGATCGGCAACGACCTTCACTACGCGAATGCGATACAGGTGCAGGCGGACCGTCATAGCATCGGGTGGCAAGGGGCTCCTCCTTTTCGTTCGGCTGCTCGACACAACCGAGCGTGGAGGGGCTCCTGCTTCTTCAGCCGGATTTCACCGGGCCGATTCGGCAGTCATCCCATGTTTTCGCGGAGTCTCGAAATGCTGAGATTCTCGAATCATCTTTCAGATCCTTGCTCCCGTGACTTAGCCTGCGACATCGAAAGCTAAGAACTAGCAGGCGCTTGACGACTCGGTCTCAATCGCGGCCCTCGACGAAGCGGTAATCCACCTCCACGAGCCGGTCGTCACCCCCGGCGGGTGCCCCGCTCATGGCGACGGCTCGCCGCCCTCGAGAAACTCGGCTCGGAGGGCGGCCCGGGCCACGGCGAA
>JAENWQ010000057.1 GCA_016649855.1 Actinomycetota bacterium
GTCGCGGCCTCTCGCGAGTCACCGACGCCGAACTCCAAAGAGCCGCCGACCTCCTAAACGGGCGCCCGCGTGAGACGCTTGGGTGGAAGACCCCAGCAGAGAAACTCGCCGAGGTTGTTGCGTCGACCGGTTGAGACCGCCGTTGATTCAGTGGAAAAGAACGAGTTACTTATCGTTCAGGCGACGGTAGCGGCCTCTGAAATGGACCAGGGGGTCGGTGATGTCGCCCGCGTCGACGCGATCGACCGTGGCCCGGACCAGCTCGTGGTATCCGACCGTTTCGATCGCGACCAGCGTGCAGGAGGCGACCACGGGGGACCGGATGACCGGGCCGTAGTCCGAGACCTCGACGCTCAGGCCGGCGAACAGGCCCCCGGGGTTGGGGCGCAGCCCGGCGAAGATATCCGCGAGCTTCCAGTCGTCTCGTTCCAGGACGTGAACGACGAAACGACCGGTCTCGGACAGGACGCCGAACAACTCGGTGGTCGGTGCGATGAGGCCGAGGATCTCAGGCGGCTCCCCATCCGCCACCAGCACGGAGGACATCGTGAGCCCGACGTGCCCTTCGGGCCCGGTCGCGGTCCAGATCGTTACCGGGTGGGCGAGCCCGCCCCTCAGGCGCCGGGCAGGTGACCTCGCGGCCGCGGGTGTCGCGAAGGGATCTTCGTAGTGGACGCCGCCGTCATCGGACATCAAAGGTATGAGGGATCAGAGGCCGGGGCCGGCGAGGTAGGCGTAGAAGTCATCGATGATCCTGTCATCTCCGAACCGTTCCACGGCCTCGGGGGTCACCCTGCGCCACGCGAGGAGCAGCAGGTCCGAGGCGGTTCCTCTAATGGCCGCGTCTCCCTTCTCGTGCCCGGACCGCGTTGCCGGGACCGTGCCCGTCTCGAGGGTCACGAGCCACTCGCCGTCACCATCGGTGCGGTGGAGGTGGAGCGTCCCCGGCTTTCCTTCGTAGAGGACCTCGTCCGCCGGGATCATCACGTTCAACATCTCGTCGATCCCATCCGCCGCCAGTTCGGGATCGATCGGAGCGGGGTCACCGGTTGCGGCTTCGGCATCCCAGCGATGTACGGCAGCCTCTTGTGCCATCCGACGGTGCCAGAACCCCACGCGCTTCGGCCCGAAGAAGGTCCACGCTTCGTCTTCAGGATCGCGCTGTTCGAGCTCGGCGATGAGTCGCGTCAGTGAGTCGTCGTACAGCGCGAGGAGTTCGTCGTCGCCATCCGGGTCGTCGGGAGGGTCGACCTCGGGGCGCTCGGTACCTCCCGCCGCCATGACGCCGATCTTGTGCAGATAGACGACCGCAGTGTGGTCGACGAGATCTCTTACGAGCCACTCGGGGCAGGACGGTACCGGGGCGTCGAGGTTCTTCCGAGCGGCAGTCGACAGCGCAGCTCCGTCGGCGCGCAGGTGCGAGAGATACGTGTTCGTGTCCATAACGCGAGTCTGTCACGGCCTGGAAGCTGGTTCCAGCCTCGGGTCCACGGAAACGCTTACGGGGCCTTCACCGGTCCGGTTCGGCCCACCACCGCTCGCTCCGTTCCCGTACGGCCGGCAGCGATGCCAGGAGCGGAAACCCCCACGATTTGGCCAGGGCCCACGCCGCCGCGATCCAGACGAAGACGGTGCCCGCGAGAGCGCTGTCGATGCCGCTCCGCAATCCGACGAGCACGGCCACCAGCCCGATGTTGTAGACGATCACCTGCGCCCTTCCTCCGAGTTCCATCGCGACCAGCTCACGCCGGCGCAGCTCCGGAAGCGGGGCCCGAGTGCTCGGGAGCAAGAACGACCACGCTCCGAGGACGGCTTGGAACGCGAACCCGCCGGCGCCCCCCACGACGACGAGATCGCGCAGCGCCGCGTGATCGGCCGTGGCGGAAACCACGACGAGCGATAGCGCGGTGAACCCCAGCCAGGCTAGGGCTGCGACGAGATGGAGCGCGGCGGTGGGGACTTGCCTCCGTCGTGGGGTCGAAAGAACCTTGCGCACATAAACAGCAAACGTCGCGAGCCCAGCGGCATAGGAGGCCATACCGACCCCGGCGAGCGGGCCGAAACCGATGGAGTTTCCCGTAACGAGGAGCGTCAGCCCACCGAACATCAGCCATGGTACGGCGCGCAGGGTTCGCAGCTTCGGAGCCCGTACGTGGAGGATCGTGGGAAGCAGCGTGATGGCCGTTCCCACGACCGTGAGCCCCGCCCAGCCGAGCACGTTCAGGGCCATGTGAACGCTGCGATGGTTCACGTAAGAGGACGCGTTGCTGAACGCACCGATCCCCAGGGCCCCTCCGATCGTGGCCCCGAAGATGATGCTGACTCCGGCCAGGCGGTAGAAGGTTCCGGTGATCGTGAAACGACGATTGACCGAATGCCGCCACAGCCGATCTACCAGCGACAGCACCCAGACGATCGCGATCGTGACGGTCGCGGCGCCGAGCGCGAGCGCGGTTCGGGAATCCCACAAGCGTCCGCCGATCACGAGGATGGCTCCCAGGTTGAGGAGAGCAAGCTGGGTGAGGGTGACGCGTCGCGACGGTCCCCGGGACAACCCGAGCGTTGCGGAAAACATCAGTTGCCCTCCGACGATGACCTGCGTGATGGTGCCGAGGAGGGCCAGGTGCAGCGGGAACCACCAGCCGAGGTTCGTCGCCGGCATAAGGGGGGCCGCCACCAGAGCGGCGGTCGCCCACACCCGCCCGCTTAGGTTGTGGTCGCTCATGAGTGGACGTCCGAGCGTCCGGGGATCATTCGACGATGTCGCTATCTCGATGCGCCCCATCTAGCCGGTCCCTAGCGTCCACCGGCCGCGGCCGGTTCTTATCGTGGTCATCATCACCTTCATGTCATCACACCTTGGCCACACCCCTGCCCACAGGAGGCGATGGGGCCGGGCGTGGGAGGGCCGTTCGGCCCTAGCGCCGTGCCCCGGCAGGGGCGCATCCTCCGGTGTGGCAGCGGAAATGCTCGTCGGTGTCGTATCGGAAGCCGATCTCGTGCGATCGATGGTCGGGAGTGACCGCGGGAGCGTTCCCTCGCCCATCCGCTTAGATTCTGGGGATGAATGATCTCGGTCGCAGACAGACCGCAGGGCTCGTCGAGGCCGGCCTAGCGCTCGCCTCTGAACTTGATATCGACGCGCTTCTTCAGCGCATTGCCGACCTCGCCGGAGAACTGGTCGGCGCCAGATATGCTGCCGTCGGGGTGGTGGGTGATGATGGTCTGCTCGTTCGCTTCGTCTATTCTGGCATCGACGAGGAGGCGGCCAAGGAAATCGGCGATCCCCCTCACGGCCGGGGGCTCCTGGGAGTCCTCATCGAGGGAGGCCGTCCCATGCGGATGCGCAAGATCTCCGAACACCCCGACTCCTACGCGTTTCCTCACAACCACCCTCCGATGAACTCGTTCCTCGGCGTCCCCATCGTCATCAGAAACCGGGTGTTCGGCAGGCTCTATCTGACCGAGAAGGAGGGTGGAGAGGAGTTCTCCAAAGATGACGAGCGCATCGCGATGACGCTTGCGGCTCAGGCCGGGGTAGCGATCGAGAACGCGAACCTGCTCGAGGAAGTGAAGGCCCGCGGCGACGAGCTTGCCGTGCTCGAAGAACGTGACCGGATCTCCAAAGAGCTCCACGACGGCGTGATCCAGGCGATCTATTCAGTCGGGCTTTCCCTGCAGGGAACTATGGGACTTGTCGATCGTGACACCGAGGCAACCAAGAGACGCTTGAATGAGGCGATCGGAACGCTCGACGACGTCGTCCGCGACGTTCGCTCGTACATCTTTGCTCTCCAACCTAAGAGTGTGGAAGAGCGGGGCCTGAGGAACGCGATCGAGGAACTCGCCAAGGACCTCGAGGTGAACGCCCTGGTTGAGGTCAAGCTGGAGATAGACGACTTCGCTTTGGATGCGATCTCGGAGTCGAGCAAAGGCGATGTGATCCAGATCATCCGAGAGATCTTCTCGAATATCGCCCGTCACGCGCTGGCTAACGAGGTGACCCTGACCTGCTCTCTGGAAGAGGAGCAGGTCGCTATCGTGATCAAGGGTGACGGGGTGGGATTCGATCCTGAGACCGTTGCTCGCGGTCACGGACTCACGAACATCGAGGAGCGTGTCGAACGACTCGGAGGGAGTATCGAGGTGACTCCCTGCTCCCCGAAGGGGATGTTGCAAGTCATATCGGTCCCAAGGACGGAGTCGTAGCGATGGGGGAGCAGCTAGAGGTCTTGCTCGTAGACGATCACGAGATCGTTCGTCAGGGGCTGCGCGCTCTGCTCGAAGCTGAGGGCGACATCGTGGTCGTGGCCGAAGCGGATAGTGGCACGAGCGCGGTTTCCCTTGCAAGCGCCCATCGACCGGATGTGGTCGTTATGGACGTGCGGATGCCGGGAGGTTCAGGCGTTGAGGCGTGCCGCGCTATCCGCGACGAGCGTCCGGAGGCCCAGGTCATCATGCTCACGTCGTTCTCCGACGACGAAGCCCTGTTCAATTCGATCATGGCGGGCGCCGCAGGGTTCGTACTCAAGCAGATCAGAGGACGGGACTTGGTGGACGCGATCCGCACTGTCGCCGCGGGAAAGTCGTTGCTCGATCCGGACGTTACGAAACGGGTTCTAGAGCGCCTTCGTAAACCAAAGCTCGACGAGAGGGACCCTAAGTTGGCGCGCCTGTCGCCACAGGAAGAGCGGATCCTGGACATGATCGGCGAGGGTCTCACGAACCGCGAGATCGCAGAGCGGATCCATCTATCCGACAAGACCGTGAAGAACTACGTCTCGACCATCCTGCAGAAGCTCGACGTGGCCCGGCGAGCCGAGGCTGCCTCTTACGTAGCCCGTGTCCGGGCCCAGGAGCGCCCCAAGCCGGAGTAGATGGAGGCCGCCCGATATCTGCGGCCCGTCCAAGAGGGGCCGACCGGCCCTAGGCCCCGTGGCGCGAGTTCGGCATCCTCAAGTCATGGGCGGACCCTGCCTAGTAGGCGTCCGTCATTACCATTGAGGCGCCCACAAGGGGCGCCTCGTTCCTGTCCGTGCTCAACAACTGAGGGGGATAAGCAGTGAGTCAGAGAAGAAAAACGGAGTGGTTCCTTCCGGTAGCCGCGTTCCTCGGGGTCATCGGGTTCGGTGTCGGGGTCATCGCAACCGCCGCCTACGACAGTCCCGGCCCGATCGGAGGTGCCCCCACCTCTGCTGCAGGCACCGAAGGCGCTCAGATCGTCGAGGTGGAACTGGGTGATCTCTTCATCAAGCCGGTGCAGTTGCAGGCCGAGGCCGGTTCGGTTCGCTTCCAGGTCACCAACAATGGGCAGACCGAACACAACTTCGCGATCGAAACTCTGGGTAGGACCGAGATGATCCCCCCGGGGGACGTAGCTACCCTTGAAGTCCCCTCGATCGAACCGGGTACCTACAACTTTCTGTGCGAGGTCCCGGGCCACGCCGACAGTGGGATGAAGGGCACCCTCGTAGTGGGGAAGTCCTCCGGTGAGCCCGGAACGGATCCCGCCGGTCACGGCATGTCCGCCAAAGAGATGGCGCTCCAAGATGCCGAGGTGACCGCTTCCTTCCCTGCCGAG
The DNA here is from genome assembly GCA_016649855.1 of Actinomycetota bacterium. Lineage (GTDB taxonomy): Bacteria > Actinomycetota > CADDZG01 > CADDZG01 > WHSQ01 > WHTI01. The sequence continues at coordinate 5,582 of JAENWQ010000057.1, forward strand.
ACCAAGGGCGTGGGCGGCGTCGAGCTCGAGCCCGACATCGTGGATGGCGTCAAGGTCTTCGAGCTCACCGCCGACGAGATCAAGTGGGAGGTCTCCCCAGGCGAGTTCAAGGAGGCGTGGGCGTACAACGGGATGGTCCCGGGCCCACAGATAAGAGTAGAGCTCGGTGATCGGGTCCGCATCGTCCTGCATAACAAGCTTGCCGAGCCGACCACGATCCACTTTCACGGGATGACCGTCCCCGCAGATATGGATGGGGTTCCGGGGATCAGCCAGGACGCGGTCCTACCCGGAGAGTCGTTCAGCTACGAGTTCACGATCCGCAACACCGGATCCAACATGTACCACTCCCACTTCGGGGCTCAGAAGCAGGTTCCCATGGGCCTGCTCGGGGCGATGATCGTTCCAGACCCCGACGACCCCCAGGTCGACCAGGACGTGACCATGGTGTTGAACGATGGACCCCTTGGCTTCACCCTGAATGGCAAGGGTTTCCCCGCGACCGCCCCGATCGTCGTCGATCAAGGGGACACCTTCCGCATCAGGTATATGAACGAGGGACTTCTGATCCATCCCATGCACCTCCATGGAATCCCCCAGAAGGTGGTCGCAATGGATGGCCACATCCTGCCCACCCCGTACTTGGAGGACACCGTCCTCGTCGCCCCGAGCCAGCGTGTCGATGTGATCGTGAAAGCCACCGAACTCGGAATCTGGGCCTTCCACTGCCACGTCCTGAGCCACGCGGAGAGCGAGACCGGGATGTTCGGAATGGTGACCGCGGTGATCGTCCAGTGATGCAATGATGTGGCGAAGCGAGTGCTCACCGCATCGACTCAGATGAAAGGAAGATTCCATGACGCGACGACACGATGCCCTGATACCGCTGACGCACGACCACCATCACACGCTGGCGCATGCCCGCCGGCTGGAGGAAGGGGCGTCCTTGACCGATCTCAGCGAACGGCGGCGGGTAGCAGATGATTTCGTCAATTTCTACCTGGGCCGTGTCCTGCGCCACTTCCATGAGGAAGAAGAGCTGTTCTTCGCTCCGCTCGTGGATCACGAGGAGGCGTGCGACGAGGTGATGAAGGCGGTCGCCGAGCATCTCCGGATCCATGGACTGGCGCGCGTGCTGCGACGTGGCCTGGTCGACGGCGAGGCCGATCCCGAGACGATGAAGGCTCTTTCGAAGCTGCTCACGACACACGTCAGGTCGGAGGAGAAGAACGTCTTTCCTCTGGTGGAAAGGCTTCTCACATCGGAGGAGTTGACGGACCTCGCGACGACGGGGCGACGGGACGTTTGATCGAGCCCGTGATCGAGCCCGTGGGCGGCCACGCCCGCGGGTGGAATGCGCGACTCTGCAACGCTACTCTGGCGAGATGCTGTGGTCTCGAGTGAGGCGTTGCGAGTGAGGCGATAGGTGAGCCGAAGGGAACCCAAGCGGGAGGATCCTTCGGGTTTCTTTGATGTCGATGCCACGGCCAGTGCCGCCGCCCTCGTAGGCGCCGCCCTGTTGACCGCGGCGATCTACCTCGGCAGCAGGGGCCTTCGGAACTTCGACGCGGCTCTCATCGGTTACGCCACCGCCACCGTCTTCTTGGCCTTCGGCGTTATCTACCGCTACGTCGTCTGGATCCAGAGCCCCCCGACCCGTCGTTACCTACTGCAAGGGTGGAAGGCGTTCCTGTCGTGGCATAACTTCCGGCGTTTCCCCACCCTCGTTCCAAAGGCCCTGATATCCGACCTGGCGCTGCAGAACTTCATCCGCAAGCGAGGAGTAGCGCGCTGGGCGGCGCACCAGGCGCTCTTCTGGGGAGTCATAGGAGCCACGCTGATCACCTTCCCCCTGACCTTCGGCTGGATCCATTTCCGGTCCGTCCCCGGTACCGAGACGGGGTATCAGATGTTCGTATTCGGACTCAAGACCGTGACCTTCGACGCCTTTACGTGGCTGGGCTGGCTGACCTTCCACGGTCTGGATGTCACCGCCGTGCTGGTGATCGGAGGTTGCACCTACTTCCTGTGGAGGCGCTTCCGCAACCGGGAGGCGATGACCGACCAGCATCTCGCCCACGACCTCTTGCCACTTGTGGCGCTCGTGGCGATCTCTGTCACCGGGTTGTTGCTGACCTTCTCGAGCGCACTGCTCGAGGGGCGGTACTACGACTTCCTGGCGATCATCCATATGGCCGTCGTCGTCCTCACCCTGGTGTTCATCCCGTTCGGCAAGTTCTTTCACGTGATCCAGCGGCCGGCGAGCATCGGGGTCCAGGTGTACAAGCAGGCGAGCATTCGAGAACGAGGTCCCTTTCGTTGCAAGCGCTGCAACGCTCCCTTCGAGTCCCCGACCTACGTAGAGGACCTCCAGCAGACGATGGGTGAACTGGGGCTCGACTACGAAGGTTGGATCGAGCATTGTCCGCGCTGCAAGCGCATCGAGCGGGGCATCGCGTACCGAACCGACGTCAAAGAGGGATTCCGGTGAACCGTTTCCGACGGAAAGCTCAAGCAGCCGCCCCGGGGATCGATGACTTCAGGGAGACGGGGGGGGAAACCGCTGCGGGATGGTCCACCCACACCAAGGACGAAAAGCTCGTCCCCACCCACTGTTGTTTCTGTGGGGTGCAGTGCGGGATGTACCTCAGAGTAGCGTCCGACGGGAAGGTGTTCGGGGTCGAACCTCGCGATCACGATATCAACCGTCTCAAGCTCTGCCCCAAAGGGGTGACTGCCTACCAGCAGGTGAACCACCCGGACCGGCTCACGGCTCCGTTGATGCGTGAGAACCGGAACGAGCCGCTCAAACAGGTCTCGTGGGAGGTGGCACTCGATCGGGTGGTGTCGGAGATACAGCGGATACAGGACACATACGGCCGTGACGCGTTCGCCATCTACTCAGGTTCGAGCATGACGACCGAGAAGACGTACGTTGCCGGCAAGTTCGCCCGGGTCGCGCTCGGGACCAAGAACATCGACTACAACGGTCGCTTGTGCATGGTTTCCGCTGCCGCTGGCAACAAGTTGGCCTTCGGGATCGATAGGGCTGCGAACCCGTGGTCGGACATGCTGTTGGCCGACGTGATCCTGGTAGCAGGGGCCAACATCGCCGAGTGCTTCCCCGTGATGACCCAGTACTTCTGGGGCGCCCGCGACCGAGGGGCCAAGCTCATCACCGTTGACCCTCGTGAGACGGCCTTCGCCCGTACCGCCGATATCCATGTCGGCCTTCGCCCCGGAACTGACGCTGCTTTCTTCAATGGGGTGCTCCATGTGATCGACCGCGATGGGTTGATCGATGAGGACTTCATCGCGAACCGAACCGTCTCCTGGTCGGAGGTCCGCGAGGTCATTCGGACCTATACCCCGGAGAAGACCGGCGAGATCTGCGGTCTCGATCCAGCCCTGATCGAGAGGGTCGCTCACATGTGGGGCGAGGCGGACAAGGCCATGGCGTTCCACGCCCGCGGGATCGAACATCACATCCAGGGGGTGGGGAATGTCCTCTCGGTGATCAACATGGTGCTCGCCACCGGACAGATCGGTGCTCCCGGCAAGGGCTACGGCACCATCACCGGACAGGGGAACGGTCAAGGAGGACGTGAGCACGGTCAGAAGTGCGACCAGTTGCCGGGCCAGCGCATGATCGACGACCCCGAGGCACGCGCCTACATCTCGAAGGTGTGGGGGATCGACGAGAGCGAACTTCCCGGCAAGGGACTCACCGCGGTCGAGATCGTCCACGCCGCAGAGACCGGAGAGATCAAAGGGCTGTTCGGGCTCTGCAATAACCCGCTCGTATCGATGCCGTCGTGGAGCCGGATCGCGCGCAGTTACGACGCGCTCGAGTTTCATTGTCAGCTCGATTTCTTCCTGTCGGAGACGTCGGCTCGGGCCGACCTGGTGCTCCCGGTAACCGTCTGGGCCGAAGACGAGGGTGTCACCGCCAATGCCGAGGGCCGGATCGTCAAGCACAACAAGGCGACGGAACCCCCCGAGGGGGCCCGCACCGATTGGTGGATCATGTGCGAGATCGCACGCCGGCTCGACCGCCACGCAGACAAGTTCAACTTCGACTCCCCGAGGGCGATCTTCGAGGAGCTCAGGGTCGCATCGAAGGGCGGTCTCGCCGACTATCACGGGGTCACATACGAACGGATCGAAGAGACCGGGGGGATCTTTTGGCCGTGCCCGGAAGAGGACCACCCAGGCACGCCGAGATTGTTCGAGGATCGCTTCTACTTCCCGGACGGCAGGGCGCGTTTCAACCCCGTTGAGTGGCACCCGCCGGCCGAGGAAGTCGACGATGCGTTCCCGATGCGACTGACGACTGGGCGCACGGTGGCTCACTTCCTCTCCGGCAATCAGACCCGGCGGATCGGGGCCCTGGTCCAGCAGACCCCGCGACCCTGGGTCGAGGTTCATCCTTCCCTCGGTTTCGCCAACGGGGATCCGGTCAGGGTCGTGACGCGCCGGGGTGAGGTCACCTATCCGGCCCTCGTCGTAGACACGATCCGATCCGACACGGCTTTCGTGCCCTATCACTGGGCATCTCCGGTGGCGGCCAATGTCATGACCGTTGACGCCCTTGATCCGATCTCGAAGATCCCCGAGTTCAAGGTGTGTGCCTGCCGCGTGGAGAAGGGCAGTGAGATAACGAAGACCCCTCCGCCCCCGGTCGAGCCGGGTAAGCGCCCCTACACAGACGAGCTGGGCCCGATCGACGACGATCGGCCCCCAACCGCACCGCAAGGAAGGGGGACGGCGGAGGGATGATGGACAAGACGCTGTTCATCGATCCGGGCCGATGTATCGGTTGTCAGGCGTGTGTCGCCGCATGCCGTGAATGCGATTCTCACCGGGGTCGAACGATGATCCACCTCGACTACGTGGACGAGGGGCATTCCGGTGCCGCGATGCCCACCGTCTGTATGCACTGCGAGGACCCGGTAGCGCCGTGCGCGCAGGTGTGTCCGGCCGACGCCATCCCCGTGGGATCCGATGGGATCGTGCACACCGCCGCGAAGGAGCGCTGTATCGGATGCGGGAACTGCGTTCATGCTTGCCCGTTCGGGGTTCCGAAGCTCGATCTCGCCGAGATGCTGCAATTCAAGTGCGACATGTGTTACGACCGGACTTCTCGAGGGCAGTCGACTATGTGCGCGACGGTTTGTCCGACCAGTGCGATCTTCTATGGCTCCTACGAGGAGTTGCTCGCCGACCGACCGCATGCACGTGCGGTGGACATCTTTGGTTTCGGAGACGACACGATCCAGACGGGATGCGCGGTCGTCGTCCCGGCAGGTCGTGAGGGACAGCCGGTACCGGGCGGGTACGCGTGAACGAGGAGACACGTGCGCGGCGCCACCTACTCGATCGCATCCGAGAGGATCGGCTGGTCACTCGCCGCGATTACCTTCGCCTTCTGGTGACGGTGTCCGGAGGGCTGCTGGCCGGTACGATCGCGGTCGCGTCGGGGATCTTCCGTCGTCATGGGACCGAGACGGGTGCTGCGAGGAAGGTGGCCGACTCGGTCGCAACCGGCGAGTCCTTCACCTTCTCCTATCCCGGCCCCGACGATCCTGCCATCGGGATGCGTCTGGACGACGATTCCCTCGTTGCCTATTCGTCGGTCTGCACGCACCTCGCCTGCGCTGTGCTGTGGATCAAGGAGAGCGGGAAGCTCGAGTGCCCCTGCCACAACGGGGTGTTCGATGCTCGCAGCGGGGACGTGCTGGCCGGGCCCCCGCCTCGCCCGCTTCCCAAGATCGAGCTCCGGGAACGCTCGGACGGTATCTACGCAGGTGGGGGGAGCGCATGAACGGGGGCCGGGGTCGCATAGACGTTCGTGGGACGTCGGAAGATCATCCCGACATCGCGGCGTCGCTCCACGCTCGGATCGCGATCGTGGCCGTGATCATCACCTGTCAGCTGTGGGCGCTGACTGCTGCGCTCGACGCATGGTTGGGCGGAGCGACGGGGGCTGTCTGGTGGCTCCTGGGTTTTCAGGGTGTCGCGTTTCTCTCGGCGCTGCTCATCTGGCTGGCCTCTCCAAGGTCATAGGGTGCGCGATCCCCAACATCCACTCGCGGGCGAGATGTCGGATGTGCTCCGCGGCCTGCTGCGACGTTTCCGGTTACCGGCGCTAACCGAGCGGTACGGCACGCGCCTCATGCTCGGTTTCTTCGCCTTCTTCAACGGGCTCATCTCGATCGCCGTCATGTCCGCGGCTGCCGTTGTCACGGGTCAGCCATTGATCTTCCCGTCCCTCGGGCCCACCGCCTTCTTGCTCTTCTACACGCCCCGTGCACCGGTTGCCTCACCGAGGAACACGATCATCGGCCACCTGATAGGCGTGCTGTCCGGCTATGTCTCGCTCGTCATCTTCGGTCTGACCGAACGGGGGCCGGCGCTCGCCGAGGGCGTGACCTGGGCGCGCGTGGGAGCGGCGGCGCTGTCCCTCGCCCTGACCTCCGGCTTCATGGCCTGGCTGCTGGCCCCCCACCCTCCGGCCGGAGCCACCACCCTGATCATCAGCCTGGGCATCTTGCCGCACCCATCCCAACACGCCTTCTTGATGCTGGCCGTCGTCCTGCTGGTACTCCAGGGCCTCGTCATCAACCGCTTGGCCGGGATCGACTACCCGCTGTGGAAAAGCTCCCGGATAGAAGCATGATCGCCTAGCGGCAGGGACCTCAGGAAGTCGCTCTTGAAGGTGGAGAAGTGTGCATTGCTGAGGAAAGAAAGATTGGTGTAAGTATGTGATGCACTCTCAGGTACTTGATTTACACCAACTGATGTTTGTGTTAGTAACGAGGCATGCTTAGAGGACTACGCAAGGGAGCAGGGGCGGTCGCCGCGCTGGAGGACGATCTCCGTCGTCGGATGTACCTCTTCATCCGGAGCCAGGGGAGGGCGATCTCGCGCGACGAGGCCGCCGAACACGTCGGGATCTCCCGCAAGCTCGCGGCCTTCCACCTCGACAAGCTGGTCGAGCGGGGCTTGCTGACCGCCCACTACGCGCGTCTGCCGGGGCGAACCGGGCCCGGCGCCGGGAGAAGTTCGAAGCTCTACGAACCCTCCGAGCTTGAGGTGAACGTCTCGATCCCGGAGCGGCGCTACGA
>JAENWQ010000214.1 GCA_016649855.1 Actinomycetota bacterium
GAATCCGACGGCTCCGACGACCATCAGGATCACGCCTACGGTGTTGATGTTGATGCCGCTCGCGTCGACCTCGACCGCCCATGTCAATATCGCTCCGGCGGCGAGTAGGAACAAGCTGACTCCGATACGCATCGCTCCAAGTACCTCCTCGGTAGCCCACGGGCCCTCTTTGCGTCGTGGGTCGATCCGTGGGACAGGCCCACTGGATAAAGATGGATACCCGCCCGCCCGGGGTTGCAAACCCGCCCCGGAGTTGTTTCACGCGCCTACTACACCCGTAGTAAAAAGACCTCCGTCCCTTTCCATCAGGGCAATCAGAAGCCGGGGTCAAACCCGGCAGAACGAGCGGGGAGCGCGGTGTCCGAGTCGAGGGGGAACGAGCAGGAGCACTCTCCCGCGCCGTCACCGGGCTCATCGGTTACCGCCGGGGGACCCCTGTGGAGGAAGGCGCCGTTCCTGTTGTTCCACTACCCCTCACTCTTCGTCGCCGTCGCCGCGTCGGCGCTCGTCCTCGGTCTCGTGGTCGCGTCGTCACTCCTCTACCTGTCATCGGCCGCGTCCGGCGCGCTCGAGGAACAGTTCCGTACCGTGACGCCCAGCACGGCCGGACTTACCGTCATCCAATACGGCCCGATAACAGGTGTGGGCGTGCTCGAGTCGTTCGAGCGGCGCACCGAAACCCTTGACGCGGCCGCCAGCTCGATCCCCGCCGACCAGGGACCCGTCCGAACCCTCATCGGCCCGGGCGCGGTCATAACAACTCCCGGGTACAAGGGGGAGCCGGTTCAGGTGCGTCTCGCCGCACGAACGGACGCGTCCGAAAACATCACGGTCGTCTCGGAAGCGTCCGGCGACGGGTTGTACATCACCGACCGGCAGGCCGAGATGCTCGCGGTCGAGCCCGGCGACAGCGTGACGATCCATGGCGGGGGCAAGACAGAGGTATCGGTGAGGATCACCGGCGTCTATGAAGAACTCGCATCGCAGCCGGGAACCGAGTACTGGCAGCCGATCAGCGACCTGGTCTACAGCAACGGGGACTCCTCCCCGCCGGGGTTCATGCTCGGCTCCTTCTCACAGATCGCAGGCCTTAGCGAAGAGCTTCAAGATCGTCGCCCCCTGAGCCGGTGGGAATACCCGGTTCGCACCACGCTTTCGCTCGAGGAGGGCGCCGCGGCGGCGGGCGTCATCAGGGGTGTCGAAGAGGACCTCGAGGCCCAATCCGCTCAGGGAGGGGAGTTCCGATTCGCCCAACACTTCACCGCTCTCCCCGATCTCCTGAAAAGCGCCCGCGAGACGGTCGGCGGAGTCGAGTCACCGATCGGGATCATGTCGCTCGCCGGACGCCTGGTAGCCCTCGTGGTGATCGCGGCAGCAGGTGTGTACGGCATCCGCCGAAGGAGGATCGAGACCACCGTCCTCTCGGCCCGCGGCATCGGTCCATCCGCACTCGGACTCAAGGCCGCCCTGGAATCCATCGCTCCGATCGCCTTCGGCGTAGCCGTGGGCTGGGCGGCGTCCCTCCTACTGGTGAGACTGATGGGACCGGGCGAGCGGCTGGATCCGGGCGCCCCGACCGACGCGCTGTGGTCCGCCCTCTACGCGGGGGTCGCTGCCGTCATCGTCGTCGGGGTCGCGTCGAGCTTCGCTTCTCGCCGGGAAGCAGACGGCGCGCATCCTCGTTTGCCCGCGGTAACCAACATCCCGTGGGAGCTCGCCGTTCTCGTCCTCGCGGGTCTGTCCTTCTATCAATTGGACGCCCAGGGCATCGCCACTGGAGATGCCGGGGTTCCTCCGGAGATCGATCTCTTCGTGCTCGCGTTCCCGATCCTGTTCATCGCGGGTGCGGCCGGGCTCGCCACCAGGATCCTCGGACTCCTCCTCCCCAAGCTGCGCGATCTCTGGAAAACCTCGCCGGCGCCCGCCTACCTCGCATCGCGACGGCTCGCCAGTGCTCCCAGGCTCGCGCTCATGCTCGTCACGGCCTCGGCCCTCGCGATCGGGGTCCTCTCCTATGCCGGAACCCTCGTCAAGTCGGTGGATGCGACATCGGATGCGAAGGCCCGCGTCTCGGTCGGCAGCGACTACGCGGCGCAGGTCATCCTCGGAAGCAAGCTTCCGGACGACCTCCCGTTCCCGGCCACGATCGTCAGAGAGTTGGACCTGGTCGAGTTCTCCGGGACCAGTCAGGGAGTCACGATCCTCGCCGTCGAGCCAGACTCTCTCGCTCGTACGGCGTTCTGGTCCGACGACTTCTCGAGCAGTTCGCTGTCGGGATTGATGACCGAGATCGCCCAACCCGGAGACGATGCCCTCCCGATCCTTGTCGTCGGCGACGACAACGACTATGCGGAAAGAGGCCTTGAGCTCTACGACACGAACGTGCCGGTGGATGTGATCGACGAACCGACGGCGTTCCCGGGGATGAGCACGATGGAGCCAACGGTCATAGTCGATGCCCTTGCCCTCGAAGCTTCCTTCGAGAAGTTCCATGGGGCCATCAGCAGCGCTCCGCGAACCGATCTCATCTGGGCGAAGGGGGACGCGGACGAGATCTCCAGGGCACTCGGGAGAACGTCCCTATCCTTCGGTCTGGAGCGATCCGCGGAACTCTCGAAGGCGACCCCCTCATTCCTTGCGGTGTCGTGGACCTTTGAATTCCTTCAGGCACTCGGTGCCATCGCCGGCATGGTCGTACTGGCGGGCATGCTCCTCTATCTCCAGAGCCGGCAGCGCGCCGGCATCGTTTCATTCGCGCTCGCGCGCCGCATGGGATTGAAGCCGTCCTCCTACCGGCTCTCGGTCGTGCTCGAGCTCTTCACGTTGCTCGGCTCCGCTCTGGTGATAGGCGTCACCCTTTCGCTCATCGCCGCGCGCTTGATCTACACGCGTTTTGATCTGTTCCCGGCGTTGCCCCCGGCGCCGCTGTGGCGGGTTCCGTTCTTCGTTTTCGCCGCCACCGCTGCGGTGCTCGCGGTCTCTGCCTGGGTCGGGGCCTGGCAAGTGCAGAAGACCGCTCAACGAGCCAAGGTTTCGGAGGTGCTGCGCCTTGCAGAGTGATACGGCAGCTCTTTGTAGCGGCCTCGTCAAGATCTACTGGACGGGCACCGGCGAGGTCCACGCGTTGAAGGGCATCGACGCCTCGTTCCCGCGGGGCTCGATCACCGCGGTTGTCGGTCCGTCCGGGTCGGGCAAGTCGTCGCTACTGAGGATCATGGCCGGCCTTGACAGGCCTACGGCCGGACGGGTCCAGGTCGGCGGAGTGGATCTCGCCGGGCTTAGCGCGAGCAGGCTGCGGCGGATGAGGCGGAAGCTGGTCGGCTACGTCTTCCAGCGCCCCTCGGAGAACCTGATCCCCTACCTCAACGTGATGGAGCATCTCCAGGTCGCCGCGGAGCTGAGGGGACGGTGGAGGCCGAAGGAGGCCGGCGAGCTGCTCGACCTCCTGGGACTCGGGAAGAGGCGCAACCATCTCCCCCAGCAGCTGTCCGGAGGCGAGCAGCAGCGAGCCGCGTTCGCGCAGGCCATCATCGGGAAGCCGTCGATCGTCGTCGCCGACGAACCCACCGCCGAGCTCGACAGTCACTCCGGCGAGGCCCTCCTCGAGACGATCGCAACGCTGACGCGCTCCGGTATCAGCTTCATCGTCTCGACCCACGATCCTTCGATGGTTGCCGCCGCCGACCGCACGATGCTGATCAGGCACGGCGCTCTCGAAGCCGAAACGCATCAGTCGCGACTCCTGTCCGTGATCGATCAGAGCGGCCGGATCCAGCTGCCACCGGACATCCTCGCCCTGTTCCCCGATCGCCGCGCCGCGATCAACGTCGAAGATGGAGAGGTGAGGATCACTCCCCCATGAGAGCGAGTCAGCGCACGCCCACGAGCTGCACGCCCGTCGCGATCGGGGAAGCATGAGAGCGAGTCAGCGCACGCCCACGAGCTGCACGCCCGTCGCGATCGGGGAAGCATGAGAGCGAGTCAGCGCACGCCCACGA
>JAENWQ010000226.1 GCA_016649855.1 Actinomycetota bacterium
CGATCAAGCTCCGCTCAGAGCGTCCTTCCTTTCTAACACCGGCGCTCCCGCGTCAAGGTCGTTCGTCCTTGCTGCGCTCCGGGCGCAGCAACGCCTTTGACGTTGTTGTTACGTCGCCCCCGGCCGGGTTTACTACGACCGACATCGAAGCCTCGGCAAGAGCCACAACCAAGCCCTTCGAGCGTTGGCCAACCGACTAGTCGGGATCCTGCATGGCTGCTTGCGACATGGTCAGAGCTACGAGGAATCGATCGCGTGGCCGGTTGAGGTGCCGGCGGCCGCGTGAATCTCGATTCGAGCTGCGCTTCGTCCTATGACCTAGCCGGAATCAATCGCAGGCTGTCAGGCCGTCCGGGCACTCTAGCGAGACAATCGTGACGATAGATCCAGGCGTCACGTGCGAACCAGGGCTCGGTTCAATCTGGTTCACCCACAGCTCTGGGTTCATCATGGCTTCTCCCTTCACGTATTTCCGTTGAGAGGGATGGATGTCGGCAGCGAATCGGATGCGGAAGCCCTCAGAGCGAAGCTGCTCGTAAGCCTCCTGAGCGTTGGCGTGCTCTACATCCGGGACCAACGCTTCACCGATCGTCTCCGTATCAGGAGGCGGAGGAGGGTCCGCCACGTCCTCAGTGCAGCCGACGAACAGAAGTCCAGCCAAGGCGAGCGTGCCTAGTAACAGCTTCATCTTCCATCCGACGTTACCTCGCTCAGAAAAGTTCCCCACGACCTATCGAATTGCCACCCTCTAACCACATCTGCCTCCTGATCGACGGCTTGACAGTTAGAACCGTGGGATATCTAGCGCCTCTTGTGATTCGCGCCACTGACAGGGGTTGTTCGGTGACGTGAGATCGGATGAGGCTGGCGCGGGCCGGCCCCGATCCGGGAGGTCTCATGGAACGCCTTCGTTCCCTCATTCTCTGTGACAGAGGACAAACCACCACCGAGTACGTGACGACCCTTCTCGTCGTCGTCCTCATTGCCGGAGCCCTGGCAGCGTTCGTCAAAGGCGGGGGGCTCGACGGGTTGTTCGAGTCGATCGTCCAGAACGTGATCCAGCGCGCCCAGGGTTGAACGTGCGAGCCGTCCGGCGCGAGGCGGGCCAGGCCACGGTCGAACTCGTTCTTGCGCTGCCGATCCTGGCAGTCGTGATCATGGCGTTCGTCGAGGCGTCGTTGGTCGGAGCCGATCAGGTTCGTGTCTCGCATGCTGCCCGGGAAGGAGCGCGGGTTGCGGCGGTCGATCCCGATCCCGCGGCCGTCGATCGCGCGGTGGCCGAGAGCGGGCTGTCGGGCGCCAGCGTCGATGTGTCGCCCCCACCGGCCGAGCGACAGCAAGGTGGGCCGGTCACGGTGGCCGTGGAGTACCACCCGGAGTCCCACATCCCTCTCATCGGCGAGCTCTTTGCTCGTCTGACGCTTCGAGCGGAAGCCACCATGCGGGTCGAGCAGCCATGAGCATCCTGGCGCTGTTCGTGAGCCTGGTGTTGCTCCTGTCCGCGAGTACGTATGTGGGCGAGCTAACGGACGCGGCGTCTGCCCGAGCCCGGGCCCAAACCGCAGCAGACTCGGCGGCGCTGGCTGCGGCCGCCGAGTCTGCTCCTTACGGTTCTTCCAGCCCTTTCTCAGCGGCAGTGCATTACGCACAGCTCAACGGTGGCGTTCTGCGCGACTGCATCTGTTTCTCCGGGGCAACGGCGGTTCAGGTCGAGGTCGAGGTGGACGGTGCCAGTGCATGGGCTCGGGCCGTGATCGACCCGACCAAGTTGCTGCCCGCGGCACCCGGCGGTCTCGATCCCCGACTTCAGGGGGCGGTCGATGCGCTGCTGGTAGCTGGGGGCGGTCGCATCTGGCTCGAGTCTGGGTACCGGACACCCGAACGACAGCGCGAGCTGTGGGCCGATGCGCTCGGGCGCTACGGCGACGCGGAGCTGGCCGACGATTGGGTTGCCCGGCCGGGCACCTCGATGCACGAGCGGGGGTTGGCGGTCGACCTCGGTGGGGATGCTGAATACGCGTGGCGTCTCGTGGTCGAACTCGGATTGCCGCTGACCCGACCGATGTCGTGGGAGCCGTGGCATTTCGAACTTGAGGCCGCAGCCGCGGGATAGCGTTGAGGCGGCCCCTATGGGAGCCGCCCGGTCAGAACGCCGGTCAGAACTGAGGGGGAGAAACTTGCCGGAGTCGCCAGACCATCTCGCCGAGAGGCTGCAGGACCAGATCCAGGATCTGGAGATTGCCTTTCACGAGGCTTACTGGGAATCTCAGATCGAGGCCAGTGATGTAAACGAACGCCGCCGCTCCGAACTCGAGCTCGAACTGCGGCGCGTGAAGGGCGACCCCGCGAACCTGGCTGCCGTTGAGGACGCGCTGGCATCCGATATCCACAATGCGACCGTCCATCGCATGCTCACGGTCCTGCGGCTGTCCCTGACCGGCAACCGTATGGACGAAGACCGCCGCGCCGAGATCGTGGCGATCTCGAGCGCGGTCGAAAGCGAATTCGCCAACTTCCGTCCTTCCATCGATGGGCAGCGTGTGAACGACAATGAGATCGAGTCCGTCTTGCGCGGATCGGATGACCAGGATGTTCGTCGAGCTGCTTGGGATGCCTCCAAGGAGGTGGGCAGCCTTGTTGCCGATCGCGTTCGCGAGCTGGCCCGGCTCAGGAATCAGGCCGCGCTCGATCTAGGACGGTCCGACCACTATCGCTTCGCACTTGAACTCCAGGAGATGGACGAGCAGTGGCTCTTCGACAAGCTGGACGAGATCGAGAGACTGACCGAAGCCCCCTTCTTGCGGTGGAAGGAGGGACTCGACGCGCAACTGTCCAAGCGATTCGGAACCGGCGAGCTCTATCCGTGGCACTACGCCGATCCCTTCTTCCAACAGCTTCCGCCCGACGGGCGGGTCTCACTCGATGACAAGTTCACCGGCGCCGATGTCGCAGACCTTGCTCGTCGCACGTTCGATGCCTGGGGGATCGATCTTTCCAGTGTCATGGAGCGAAGTGACCTCTATCCGAGGGAAGGGAAATGCCAGCACGCGTTCTGCCTCGATGTGGACCGCACGGCGGAGAACGTTCGTATCCTCGCCAACATCGTTCCGGGCGAACGTTGGGCGGAGGTCATGCTGCATGAGTCGGGACACGCGGCCTATGACGTCTCGATCGATCCCGGCCTTCCTTACGTGCTCCGCAGGGCGACCCACACGTTCACTACCGAAGCCATGGCGATCCTCTCGGGGAGATTGGTTCGAGACCCGACGTGGCTCAGCAAGGTCCGAGGTCTCGCGAGCAAGGAGATAGGTGAGATAAGCGATGAGCTTGCGCGGGCGAATGGTGCGCAGATGCTCCTCTTCGCGCGCTGGGCTCTCGTCATGGCTCATTTCGAGCGAACGATGTATGCGGATCCCGAGGCCGATCTCGACGCGATCTGGTGGGAGCTCGTCGAGCGGTTCCAGCATCTGCGGCGACCACCGGGCCGGGATGCACCCGATTGGGCGGCGAAGATCCATATCGCGGTGGCGCCGGTCTACTACCACAACTACCTTCTAGGCGAGATCCTCGCGTCTCAGCTTGAAGAGACCGCGCGGTCGCAGCACGGAGGACTTGTAGGCAACCGAGAGGC
>JAENWQ010000024.1 GCA_016649855.1 Actinomycetota bacterium
AACGCGTTCGAGATCGAAGGGATCAAGACCACGATCCCGGCGCACCTGCTTCTTCTCGACAACCAGGAGTTCATCGCGGGGACGCACACGACCCGGACCGTTGAGACAGGAGCGCTGGCGGCTCTCGAGACGATCGCTCTCGAGACAAAGGAGCGTGATGACGGCTCGACCGACGTGCTGCTCGTGGAGGGCCGCCCGGTGCTGTTGTGGAATCCGGCGATGGCCGCATCGGCCTCGGCCGCGGTGCACGGACCCGGCTCCAAAGGCGGACTGGTGGCCCCGATGCAAGGAACGATCCTGAGCGTGTTCGTCGAGCAGGGTCAGACAGTCGAGGCCGGTGACGCCATCTGCGTGTTGGAAGCGATGAAGATGGAGACCACTATCTCAGCGCCTGTCTCCGGGGTCGTCAAGGAGTTGAACGTTGTAGCGGGCGATACGGCCACGGCCGGAACGGTTCTCGCAGTGATCGAGTGAGCTTCGACTTCTCGATCCCTGCACTCCTCCAGTTCATCGCGTTCGTAGTCGTCGGCTACTTCGCGGGGGCGCTGTTGTCGGTGAACCGGCGCGGCGCGGAGCTGGATGGATTCTCGTGGCCCGAGCGGCTCCTGATGATCGTCCCGGGATTCGTCTGCTTCGCGGTCGTCTTGATGCTCGGCAACATCGTTACCCTGGGCCTGGTCTTCGGGGTTCCCGGCATCGTCCCCCTTGCCGCGGTCGCGGTCGTTCTCTTTGGGTGGCGCTACGAGAGAGGGATCCCCGGCATCCCGTGGCTCTGGGTCGGCGTTGCCGCGGCGGTCCTCTGCCTCATCTACCTGCTGCCGGTCCTCCTTCATGGATCGGGAGTGAGGACCGGAGATCCCCCGTGGCACCTCGGTTGGACCCAGCAGTTACTTCACGGATTGCCGGTTCCGCTGGGGCCGGCCCCCGAGATCGCGCGCAACTCCTATCCCTGGGGACTGCACGCGGTACTTGCGTCGATGACCCGGCTGGTCCCGGGCTCGGACCCGCTCACCGGTTACGAGGCGCTTCACGTCGTCACGCTTCTCTCGATCCCTCTGGCCGGAGCATGTCTCGCGCGGCGTCTCGATCTCCGGGCCGGTTGGTTGGGCGCCGCGGCGACCGGGCTGATCGGCGGTTTCGGGTGGCTCGAATCGGGTTCCGCTTCGTTTATCGCGAGCCCCAGCGAATACCGGTACGGGGCCGATCTCGTCGTGGCGTCCCCGAACTCGGTGTACGAGTTGTTCCCACCGGCGCTCCCTCGCGAGCTCGGTCTCGTCCTGCTGGGAGCCGCCGCGTGCGCCTGCGTCTTCGCCGTGGCGCGGGCAGACCGCCGCCTCGCGATCGCCGCCGGAGTGATCGCCGGACTTGCCGGTCTGGTGAGCCTGCCGATATTCGTAAGCGCCGTAGTGTGGCTGACGGTCGCGGCACTCACCGCGCGTAAGGGCTCACGCCGGATGCTCGGGCTCGCGATGCTCGGTTCGGCCGTCCTGGTCATGCTGCCGTGGGCCGGCAAGGTCCTCGTGAACCTCGTGCGCTTCGGTGGGTTCCTCAACACGAGCCCCACCCTCGGCGTCGAATGGCCGCTCCCCACCGCGCTGTGGTCCTGGGGGCTACTCCTGTTCCTCGCGGCGCTCGGAGTGGCGCTCGCGGCACGAGCGCGTCCGCACGGGAGCGGCCCGATGTTTGCGTTCTTGGCGGGGAGTGTCACGTTGCTCACCTTCGCGATCGCCCGCGGAGCGTACGACTGGGGCGTGTGGGGCAACGCGACCCTCTTCCATCAGGGCAGGATCTGGCCCCCGATCCATCTGCTCGGCGGAGCGTTCGCCGGCTTCGGTCTGACCGCCCTTTACTTCTGGCTCCGTGCCCGGGAGCGTCTCGTCGCGACGGCGGCGGTGGTAGCGGTTCTCGGGTTCGGAGCCATCTCCCCGGTGATCGCAGCGCGGGGGATCGGGGACATCCTCGAGCGGCACGACGAGGGATTCGTGTACGGGCTGCCCGACTACGAACCGGGTGCCTTCCTCCGGCGCGCAGCGGCCCATCTCGGTCCTGATGACGTCGTGCAGGTCGTCACGGTGGGTCCGACGGCAGGGGATGACATTCCCGACGCGCGGCGGCTGGCGTTCGCCTTGTTCGAGTTCTCGGGCGTCAGGCTCGCGCAGTACGACGATCCCCGGCTCGACGGCAACGATCTTCGGATCCGCTACGCGGACCTCGCGCGGGAGTACGACGAACGGATCGCGGGCGGAGGTTTCGAAGCAGACTTCTTCGTTGTTCCCCGTTCTGATGTAGAGGGCGAGGTCCTGGAAGCCGGCACCTTCGGGGGCCAACAATGGATGCTCGTCCGCCGGTAGACTCCGTCACGTGAACGAGATCGATCCGGGTGGCAGGCTCGTAGACATCGGTGACACCGCGCTTTACGTCGTGGAGAGAGGGATGGGTCACCCGCTCATCTGCCTGCACGGTGGCCCTGGTCTTGATCACACGGAGTTCGGCGACTACCTCGATCCCCTCGGCGACGCCCTCCGGTTGATCCTGGTCGACCAGCGAGCCCAGGGTCGCTCCGCTGACGCCGGCCCGTCGACGTGGTCGCTCGAGCAGATGGCCGCCGACGTCTCCCTGCTGGCCGGGGCGATGGGGTTCGAGGACTACTCGGTCCTCGGTCACTCCTTCGGGGCCTTCGTGGCGCTCCAACACGCCTGCGACCATCCCGGTGCCGCGGCGTCCTCGATCATCTCGTCCGGTCTGCCGTCGTTCAGATATCTCGCCAAGGTCGACGAGAACCTGGCCAACTTCGAACCCATCGAGCTGCGCGAGCAGGTCACGAAGTCGTGGGCCGACGAGCAGCTCGCCGAGACCAGCGACGACATCGCCCGGCTCATGCACGACCAGATGCCGTTCCACTTCAAAGACCCTTACGACCCCCGCATCGCCGAGAGCGAGGCGAAGTCGAGCCATGCCGTGTACTCGCCTGCGGTCCTCAAGCACTTCTCGCTCGAGAACTACGGGAGCGTCGAACTCGAGGATCGTCTGGGCGGCGTCCCGCAGCCGGTGTTGGTCCTGGCCGGTCGCCACGACCGGACCTGCGATATCGCCGGTGCCGAGGCGATGGCCCGGGGGATTCGGGGCGCGACCCTCGTGGTCTTCGAGGAGTCCGCCCACATGACCTTCGTCGAGGAGAACGCCAAGTATCTCGATGTGGTGAGGTCGTTCCTCACCGACGGCTAAGTGCGCGGCGGGAGCAGGAGTGCCAGCTGGCGGGACTGCGCCAGCAGCAGACCCGACTCGGTGTAGATCTCGCCGTCCTCTTCGAAGAAGCCGTCGCGGCTGAGTTTCGAACGGAACACCGCGAGATAGAAGTCCTCTGCTGTGACGTCGTCCGGGATCGGCGAGCGGAAGTGGATCGTCAGGTCGATCGTCGGCGCCGCGTTCGGACCGTCGAGGCGAGGGAAGGGTGACGGTGGAACGGTGTCGGTCAGCATCGTCAGCAAGAGGGGATCGAGCCGGCGAGGCTCGGCGAGCCGGAGCCATACTCCGATCTCGGCCCGGTCGGACCCCGTGAAGAACATGTCTCCGAGAGCGTGCTTATAGACGAAGTTCTGCGCGTGCCGGGGGAACACCTCGACCTGGAAGTTCTCGATCTCATGCGGGGGTTCGACCTCGGGCATGCGGGTCTCATCGAGATCGATCCCTTCGAAGGGGTACGAGAACGCCCCGAGGGCGATTGACAGAAGACGGTCGCCGTCGAACATGCGGGCCGACACGGATGCGACCGACTTCCCGGCGCGTTCCTTGGTGACCTCGATCCGCACCGGCCCTTCGGGGGCCACTCGCAGGTAATGGATCGTCAGCGAGCGGATCGCACGCCCGGGATCGGCGACCTCGTGGGTCATCGCGTTCAGGATGATCGCGGCGAGGTAGCCGCCGTTGGGTCCGTGAACGATCTGCCACGCGGCACCGATCGAGGCCTCGTACACTCCAGCGCCGAGCGGGGTGACGGCGGTGTCTCTATCGAAGAGGTTGTCCATGGACCGCGGCTTTTTCTGACTGATTCGAGTCGCTCGTTACGCGGTGAGGGCCCGGGCGATCACCATGCGCTGGATCTCGCTCGTGCCTTCGAAGATCGTGTAGATCTTCGAGTCCCGGTACCACTTCTCAACCGGGAAATCCCTGATGTAGCCGTAGCCGCCGAGCACCTGGACGGCCTTCTCGGTGACCGAGACGGCGACCTCGGATGCCTTGAGCTTCGACATCGAACCTTCGGCCTTGGTGAAGGGCTGTCCCGACGCCGCCATCCACGCGGCCCGGTGGACGAGGAGTCTTGCCGCCTCGATCTCGACCGCCATGTCGGCGATGAGGTTCTGGATCGACTGATGCTGGGCGATCGGAACCCCGAACGCCTGACGGTCCTTCGCATAGTCGATCGAGAACTCGAGTGCGGCGCGCGCTACACCGACGGCCTGAGCAGCGACCGACGGCCGGGTCACTTCGAACGTCCGGAGAGCGGCGGAGGCGCGCCCGCTGGATTCGCCCTTACGTGCCTTGTCGAGCTTGCCTTCGAGACGGTCGATACCACCGAGGACACGGTCGACCGGGATGCGGCAGTCTTCGAGGATCACCTCGGAGGTGTCGGACGCACGGATGCCGAGCTTCTTCTCCTTCTTGCCCGGCCGGATGCCGGGGTCGTCCTTCGAGATGATGAACGAGGCTTGGCCACGGTGTCCCAGTTCGGGGTCGACGGTCGCCACGATCACGTAGACGTTGGCGTACTGACCGTTGGTGATGAAGATCTTCTGTCCGTTGATGACCCACTCGTCGCCCTCGCGCTTCGCTTTGGTGCGGAGCGAGCGGACGTCGGAGCCGGCCTGCGGTTCGGTAACCCCGAAGGCCGCGACCTTCGGATCCTCAGGCGTGCCGAACATCCTGGGAGCCCACTCGAAGAGCTGCTCCGGCGTGCCTACCGACGCGAGCGCCGAGAGCGGTAGCCCGGTACCGAAGATGGCCAGACCGATGCCGGCGCACCCCCAGAAGATCTCCTCCATGATCAGAGGAAGGGTGAGCCCGGTCGGATCCTGCTGTGCGTTCATGTAGATGTCGAGCGAGTACAGCCCCGCGTCGGCGGCCTTCTTCAAGACCGGCCAGGGGAACTCCTCGGCTTCGTCGTACTCCGCCGCCACCGGGCGGATCTCCTTCTCGGCGAACTCGTGTGCCCACTTCTGTAGCTCGATCTGTTCTTCGGTCAGCGAGAAATCCACGGTCCCTATCCTCCTGAGGCGTCCGGCCGTTTGTTGACCTGACAGCTGACTGCGTCAGTTGACTGCTCGGTCAAGTTTTCTACGCTCAGGATAGAACACCTGCAAGCCCTTCGGCACGGATATGTGCCAGACGGGGGAGACTGAGGGCATGAGCGGATCTCCAGACCTGCGGAATGCCTCCTTCCGGGACCTCTACCGGGCGTGGGAGGACCACCCGTGGAGCTCGTCCGCTATCGACCTCTCCCTCGATGCCAAGCAGTGGACCGAGGAGCTCGGCGAGCGTCAGCGCGAATCCGCCCTCTGGAACTACGCCATGTTCCTCAAGGGGGTCGAGACCGAGGCGAGAACCCTTTCGGCGGTCATGGATGCGACGCCCTTCGAAGACGAGCGCGCGTTCCTCGCGACCCAGATCGTCGACGAGGCTCGTCACCGGATGTTCCTCGACCGCTGGTTACGGGAGGTCGCGGGACAGGGCGAAGACCCGGTCTCGACGCTGAGCGCGATGGAGGACCACCTCACCTGGGGATTCCGTCAGGTGTTCGAGGAGCTCGAGCGGGTCGCCGATGCGCTGAGGAAGAAACCTCGAGACCGGCCGCTTC
Organism: Actinomycetota bacterium; assembly: GCA_016649855.1. Taxonomy (GTDB): domain Bacteria; phylum Actinomycetota; class CADDZG01; order CADDZG01; family WHSQ01; genus WHTI01. The sequence goes on from JAENWQ010000024.1 coordinate 5,852, forward strand.
TGACGCAAGCCGTTGTCCTATGTCACGTGATCATCGAGGCCGTCCTGGCGATACCGGGAGAGCACTTCATCCACCGCTATCTCGAGAAGCGGGACATCCTTCCCGGGCTTGCGTACGGCCTGACGCAGACCGCTCGGGACGAACAACGTCACGTTGCCTTCGGGGCCAAGTTCCTCGACGAGCTCGTCCATCATTCGAAAGAGTGTCGATCGGCTGCGATCGAGATGTTCGATCGGGTCATCCCGTGGATGGTGGGCGTGTTCATCCCCCCGAACCTCGATCCGAGCTACACGGAGTGTTTCGATTTCACGCTCGGCGAGATCTATGCGTTCGGACTGCGGGCACTCGAACGAAGCTTGCAGGACGTGGGGATCAACCCGCGCGAGATCAGGATCCTTGCCCGAGACGACCGGTCGCTGCCCTACGAAGAACGGGCGCGCAGGTTGCTGGTTCTGATCGAGTCGGGAGTTGTCGGCGATGACACGCGGGAGCCGGACCTCAAGCCCGAGGCGTACGAGATCCTCTTCGAGGGCATGGCCCGCGCCATGGACGTAGACGTTGCACGCTCTCTTGAAGGGCCGCTCGAATGGACGTTCACCGATGCTGAGCCGTGGCACCTACTCGTGGTTGGGGATCACGTCGAAGCGCGCCCGGGGACCCCGGGAGATGCAGCTCTTCGTCTCGAGTCGGCGTCGGGTGACTGGGCAAAGATCGCTGTGGGTCGTTTCGATCCCCGCTGGGCGCTCCTGCGTAGGCGGCTGCGCGTCCACGGATCACTGGCAAGCAAGGCCAAAGTCTCGAAGCTCTTCGACTAGTGCACCTTCGCGTAAGTAGCGTCAATATCCAGAGCGTCACTGCGCGGCGAGGGCAAGGCGCGAGGAGTCGAGCGTACCGGGGAGTACGTGAGCGACAAGCAACGCAGCCCTCGTCGATGCAGGGGCGCTCTGGTGTCACGGTTATTTGCGCGGAGGTGCACTAGTCTCAGGTCATGGATCTCGATCTCTCTTCGGAACAACAGGAGTTCCAGAAGACCGTCAGGGCATTCGTCGACGACGCGATCCGACCGAACGCCGAACGCTGGGATGAAGCCCACGAACTGCCGATGGATGCCGTCAAGCAGATGGCCGATCTCGGTCTCTTCGGCCTTCCCTTCCCCGAGGAGTACGGGGGTTCCGGCGCAGACTTCCTCACGCTGTGTCTCGCGATCGAAGAGCTGGCGCGCGTGGATTCGTCGCTGGCGATCACCCTCGAGGCCGCCGTGGGCCTCGGCGCGATGCCGGTGTGGCAATTCGGGACCGAGGACCAGCGCCAGCAGTACCTTCCACCGCTGGCAACCGGAGAAGCGCTTGCCGGTTTCGGTCTGACCGAGCCGGGCGGCGGCTCCGATGCGGGCGCCACTAAGACCACGGCCAGACTCGAGAACGGCGAATGGGTCATCAACGGATCGAAATCGTTCATCACGAACTCGGGAACCCCGATAACGAAGTTCGTGACCGTCACCGCCGTCACCGACAGCCCGGGCGGTAAGAAGGAGATATCGGCGATCATCGTGCCGGTCGGGACACCCGGGTTCGTGGTCGGGAAGTCCTACCGGAAGATGGGCTGGTGGCATTCCGATACGCACGAGTTGTCGTTCAGCGATGTGCGCGTACCCGAAGAGAACCTTCTTGGGGATCGCGGCGAGGGGTTCCGGAACTTCTTGAAGATCCTCGACGACGGGCGGATCGCGATCGCGGCGCTCGCGGTTGGACTCGCTCAAGGATGTGTCGACGAGTGCGTGAAGTACTCGCAGGAGCGCACTGCGTTCGGTCAGCAGATCGGGTCCTTCCAGGCGATCCAATTTAAGATCGCAGACATGGCGATGAAGACCGAGCTGGCCCGTTCCGCCTACCACCGGGCGGCGTGGCTGAAGGAACAAGGCCGGCCCTACAAGAAAGAAGCCGCGATGGCCAAGCTCTACGCCTCGGAGATCGCAGTCGATTGCGCCCGCGATGCGGTACAGGTGCATGGAGGCTACGGCTACATCGAGGATTTTCCCGTGTGCCGTCACTTCCGCGACTCGAAGATCCTCGAGATCGGCGAAGGTACGTCTGAAGTGATGCGCATATTGATCGCCCGCGAGCTCGGTCTCCCCCAATCTTGATCGCCTGATCTTGGCCACCGAGCGTTTCCTCACCTCGCAGAGCGACGTCGATGAGCTCGTCGAGGCCGCGCACGGCGCCGGCCGCGTCGGTCTCGATACCGAGTTCATGCGCGAGAAGACCTACCGGGCCCGGTTGTGCCTCCTCCAGGTTGCGACCCCGGACGATCTCGTCCTCATCGATCCCCTCGAGAACGTCGATCTGAAGGGGGTCGGTGATCTCGTGTCCAGTCCCGACGTCGAGGTCGTGGTCCACGCCGGGCGCCAGGATTTCGAACTGTTCTACGAGGGGATGGGGGCGGTGCCGAAGCGGGTGTTCGACATCCAGGTTGCCGCCGGTTTCGCCGGCATCGGCGCGTCGCTTCCTTACAACCGTCTGATCGAAGAGACGGTGGGGGCCAATGTCGACAAGGGCGAGTCCTACACGGACTGGTGCCAAAGGCCGCTGACCGAAGCGCAGCTGCACTACGCGGCGAACGACGTGCGCTACCTCCTCGAAGCCGCCGCCGTCCTCAAGGAGAAGCTCAAGGGGATGGCTCGTCTCGAGTGGGTCGAGGAAGAACTGCTCTCCTTCGAGAAGGAAGAGCTCTATTCGGCCGATCCCGCAGAAGCATGGCGGCGCGTATCCGGGAAGGGTTCCTTGAGGGGCAAGCATCTGTCGATCCTGAGAGAGGTTGCCCGCTGGCGCGAGGAAACCGCAGCTCGCCGGGACATCCCTCGCGGTTGGGTTCTGAAGGATCAAACCCTGGTCGAGATCGCCCGCCGGTCTCCGGCGAACGCCGGCGACCTGGGGAGCATCCGGGGACTCAACGCGAAGGAAGCGGAACGCTCCGGGGGAGGCATCCTTCAGGCGATCGAGAAGGGGAAACGGGGGCCCGCGATCGAAGCGACGTCCTCGCCCCCACGGGCGGCGCAGATAAGGGCCCGCATGCTGACAGGGCTGGCGGACGCGATCGTGAGGTCCAGGTGTGAGCACGCAGAGATCGCCACGGAACTGGTAGCGACCAGAGGAGACCTCGAGGCGCTCCTCGCAGACGTGTTCTCGAACGAGCATCACCTCGAGAAGCACCGACTCATGCGAGGCTGGAGGCGCGATCTTGCCGGCGAGGCCGTTGTGGCCCTGGCCGAGGGACGCGTGGCGGTCCGTGCTATCGAGGATCCGCCCTACATAGAGGAGGTCTACCTGTGATCGACGATGAGGAACGGATAGCGGTCTTCTTCGACTTTGAAAACATAGCGCTCGGAGCACGCGACCGCGGGGAACGTCTTGACCCCCTCGTGATCATGGATGCGCTGTCCGAGCGGGGGAGGGTCGTGATCAGGCGCGCGTATGCCGACTGGAACCTGTTCGCGGAGTATCGGCAGGCGTTGGTCGAGCAACAGATCGAGCTGATCGAGATCCCCCAACGCACCGGGATCGTCCGCAAGAACGCGGCCGATATCAAACTGGCGGTCGATGCGCTAGAGATGGCCTTCGAGCGGGATTTCATCACGACGTTCGCGCTGGCATCGGGGGACTCGGACTTCACTCCACTGGTCCTGAAACTGAGAGAGCTCAACAAGCGAGTGGTCGGGATCGGCGTCGAGGGCTCCACTTCCAAGCTGCTCCCCGGCGCCTGTGACGAGTTCCTGTTCTACGAGAGTCTCCTCGGTCCCGGTTCCGCCAAGGCCGCTCCCAGGCGGCGCAAGCGCAAAGAGCCGGCGGGTCCAACCGGAGAAACAGAGCCGGAAGAGGAGACGACCGATCTCGGGTCGGTCGCTCGTATGGTGACCAAGACCCTGTCGGGCCTCCAGCGCAGCATGGACGGACCGGTCCTTTCTTCGATGGTGAAGCGCGCGCTGTTGCGCAAGGACCCCACCTTCTCGGAAGGGGACTACGGGTTCAGGGCTTGGGGCGAGCTGATGCGTCATCTCGAAACCGCCGGGATCATCGAGCTGTCGGGCGGCGCCGAAGGCGACCCGTTCGTCGATTTCCCCAAGGACGGCGGAGGTGAAGAGGCGGCGTTCGAGCTACTGAAAGAGGTCGTTGCCGAGATCGAGCAACGCTCGGGACCACCGCCCTTGTCGGGACTCAAGAGCGAGCTTCGCAAGCGCCAGCCCAACTTCTCGGAGAAGAACTTTGGCTACGGCGGCTTCCTCCAATTCGCGAAGGCTTCCCAGGCAAAGGGGTACGTCGACCTCGAGTGGGACGACGAGGCCGAGGACTATCTCTTATCGGCTGGGGCGATCTAGCCCATAGAACGCAACGTCGAGATCGAAGAACCTGTCATCCCGCTCGTAGGTCATGCCGAGCTTCTCGATCACTCTTCGTGACGGCGCGTTCTCATGGGCCGCGATCGCGACGATCCGGTCGAGGTTCAACCCGTTGAAACCGAAGTCCCGGCTTGCCTTGGCAGCTTCCGTCGCATAGCCCATCCCCCAGCAATGGGGAGCGAGGGCATAGGCGATCTCGGTGTCGTACGTCCCGTCGAGGTTCTGCAGACCGCAGTGCCCGATGAGCCTGTTGTCGTCCTTACGGAAAACGGCAGCCAACCCGTAACCCTTGGTCTCCCACGACTCCATGAACCTCGAGATCGCAGAGCGCGCTCGTTCTTCAGGGATCGGTTTCCCTCCCGGCAGATAGCGCATGACCATGGGATCGCTGAAGACGGCGGCGTAATGCTCGTCGAAGTCGGTGACCTTGAACGGGCGGATGACGAGCCTTTCGGTTTCGAGCCGGGTCACCGGAACCTCGTCATCTGAGCTCGTTCATCTGAACCAGGTCCTGACGATGGCTTTGCTGAAGCCCCACGCGTACCTGAAGCTCGTCGGTTTCTTGCTCGCTCCACTCGCTCGCTTGCGCATCGTGATCGGTACCTCCACGACCTGCAGGCCTTTCCGGGCCGCATCCAGGATCACCTCAGACACGTAGAACTGATCCTGTCTCAGGTCCAGATGCCTGAGGGCGTCGGCGGTGATGGCGCGGTAGCCGGTTGAAGGGTCGGTGATCTTCGTGCGTCCCAGCGTCGTGAGCATCCGCGCAAATACGCGCACGCCGTGTTTGCGGGCGTGTGACTCGAACTCGAACGACCCCAGGATCCGAGAACCCTGGACCATGTCGGCATCACCGACTATCAATGGCTTGACGAGATGTGCGATCTCCGTCGGGTCGTGCTGCCCGTCGGCGTCGAGCGTCACGACGACCTTGGCCCCCGACTTGAGCGCGGCCCGGTAGCCGAGCCTGACCGCTGCCCCGGATCCCCGTCGCAGGTCCCTGCGGATCACGTTCGCGCCGAGAGCGCGGGCAACTTCTTCGGTCGAGTCGGTGCAACCGTCCGCGATGACGATCGTGTACACCGGCAGGCCTTCGACCTCGGACGGCATCTCTTTTAGCACCGTTGGGAGGTTGTCCTCCTCGTTGTAGGCCGGGATGACGACGGCGCATCCCCCCTCGATCGGGTTCCAGCCACGATCGTCGAGCCTCTTGAGCGCGACGTAATCGACCAGGTTGCCGACCTCTTCCGAGAGTTGATCGTCACGCGAGAAGCCGCGGAAAAGGAGCGCCAGCGTGAAGACGTTAGAGATGACCAGCAAGCCGATGATCCGGCCGCGCTGCCCGCGCTCGAACCCGAGAGAGCCAAGGATCGGATCGAGGAGGTCTGGGTCGATGGCGGCGACGATCAGCGCCAGGGCGACGATCACGATGACGACGACTTCTCCACGACGCAACTGGCCCCTGCGGTAGCGCCGGGCGGTGTAGCCGCACAACACGACCGCCACGAGCGCGCCGAAGATCCTGAGTCCCATAAGGGCCCTTCCTTCCGGATCAAATGTGACAAAAAGTGCAGGTCAGCAGCACTTTCGAGGAGATGCTAGCAGGGCAGGCACACACGGTTGCTTCGTGCGGGCGATGCGGCACCCCCATAGATCCGGAGACGGGGAAGAGGAGCGGCACCCTGGTGTTCAGCGGTCTGGTCGTTCCTCCGGATGCTCCCGGCTACATCACGTCGCTGAGGGCGACCCTCGAGGATAAGCACCGGGGGTTCGTCCCGCGGCACGCGGTGCACCTCCATCATGCGGTGTGGCTCAACACCCGCAAGGAGGACATGACCTGTCCCGACTTTCCGATTGCTGGCGACTACCTCGACTACACACCGGATCGTTTCTTCGCTACCGGCAAGGAGCGAACCAGGGTCGAGTTCCCCGAGGGCTACGGCTACCACTGGGACAATAAGCCCATCGATCGGTACGCGTACTTGGACGTGCCCCCGCTCTGGGCCATGAACACGCACCTCCACTGGATGCACGGCGGCTACCCGAAGGAGGTCTACATCCGTCTCCACCTCGGGTTCACACCCGACGCCGACGCGGCCGGCATGACCGACGTCAGGCCCGTGTGGTTCGACGTCGACAACTGCTCGGACTCCGAGTTCGACGTGCCGGGCCCGAAGGATCCTCAGAACGACTACGAGAGGACGTGGGATTACACGATGCCGGAGGGCGGACGGTTCGTCACCCTGGGCGGTCACCTCCACGACGGCGGACGGAGGATCGAGCTGTTCAATAAGACGACCGGCGAGATGGTGTACGTATCCGACGCCGTGTACGGCAGCAAGAACCCTGCGAACAGCGATTGGGATCTTCGGAAGATGACGGCCTACTCCGCCGCCCCCGGGATCGAGGTGGCGGCAGGCAACGAGCTTCGCTTGACCGCGGTCTACGACCACTCGCAGAACTGGACCGACGTGATGGGCATCATGATCGGGGCTCTCGTCGTCGACGAGTAAGCCAGTGCTGCTCCGGCGCTAGGGCGTCAGGTAGGGCCGCTTCGGCTTGGGGATGGCCGTTATCTCCGACGCTTGCACCACGATCTGCGATCCGAGCGGGTAGAGCGTGCCCCTCACGTTCACCCACTCGTCTTCCGAGAACTGTCCCGGCGTCACGCCCACGACCCTCACGTCCACCTCGAGAGCGTCGGCAACGCAGCAGGTGACGATGAACCTGGTGAGCTGGAACTCATCCGCAGGCATCCCTTTGTCCCTCACCACGAAGCCGTCGAACGAGACCGGGGAACCGGCACGCTCGACCAACGCGTTCAGGCCATCGGTCGATCTGATGGCGCCGCCTAGATCCATCAGGGATAGTTCGCCCGTGGCCAGGTCCTCAGGCGATGACGAGAGCGCGACCGAGGAGAAGCTCGAGCGCCGCGACGCCGCGAACGATCCGAGCGACGTGGGCGGGAGGGCCACCACCACGACCACCGGCAGCAGCATGAACGCGCTGGTGAAGAGGTCCCGGCGGCTGAGGGCAGATGTACTCGACACGCGGACCGAGAAGAGCCTGCCGAGTGCGGCGGCCGACAGCACGACCGCACCGATCGGGATGACCCAGTCGGTGCGCGTGGACAGATAGAGGTTCGAACGCCCGCTCACGATCAGGAACCAGAAGAGCCCCGCCCACGCGGCGAGCACGAAGCTCGCAAGGAGACGCAGCGGGCTCCACCTCCGGGCCTCGCTCATCCGAAGAACACCTCGATCCACAGGGCGCCGGCGAGCGTTACTGCCGCGACGACAACCAACACCGTCCGGAAGAACCCGCGGCTGAACGTTCCCGTGTAGAGAAACGCGAGTTTCGTGTCGAGCATCGGTCCGGACACCAGGAACGCCAGCTGAGCCCCGACGCTGAACTGTACGAACGATGCGGCAACGAACGCGTCGGACTCGCTGCACAGCGACAGCAGGAACGCGAGGAGCATCATCGCGAGGAGGTCGATGACGGGGGTTCCCGCCACAGAGCCGACGACCGACTGAGGCACGAAGGTCTGAAGGGAGGCCGCGACAGCGGCTCCCATCACCAGGAATTTCCCCATGAACAGGAAGTCGTTCGAGACATGGCCGAAGAACGCAGCCGTCCGCGAACCGTCCTCGTGGTGGTGCTCGTCCGCGTCACCGGGGCGTTCCTTCAGGAAGTCGACGCTGCTCTGGCGAGAGATGACCCACCCAACCGCCATCGCGGCGAGCAGTCCGAGACCTGCCCGTCCGAGCACCATCGTCCATTGGGTGGGGCGACCGCGGTAGGCGATGAACGTCGAAGCCAGGACCACCGGGTTCACGATCGGGGCTGCGAGCATGAACGTGACCGCGGCGGAGGGAGCGAGGCCCTTCGCCACGAGCCTCCGGGCGACCGGCACCGAGCCGCACTCGCACACCGGGAACGCCATCCCTGCGAACCCGGCGGCGGGAAGCTGCAGGGGGCCGGGCAACCGGCCGATCTTCTCGAACGCGCTCGGGGGAACGAAGACCTCGATCGTGGCGGAGACGAGTGCTCCCAGAAGGACGAACGGTATGGCTTCGATGAGGAGCGACCCGAACACCAGAAGGAAGTCCTGAACCTGAGCGATACCTGCGGTCGTGAACGCGCGTAGGACGGCGCCCGCGCCGATGAGTCCCGCGAGCGCAAGCGCGAGATCCCTGCCCCCCGCTCTCGTGGCGCCTGGGTCTCCCAGCCGGTCGATCGTCGAGGATGACATCAGCAGTACCTCAGGAACGAGATGGTGATGGCCGGGAAAGCGTCGGCCAGCAGCCGGCTTCCATCCGTCGCACGCGCGGCGAGCAGCGCGTCGGTGATCTGCTTCTCGGTGATCGCTTTTCGAGTGAGGACCTCCTGGTTGAGGTAGATCCCGCCCGGGGCGACCGCTTCGGTGACCGGTGCTCCGATCGCGGCGTCAAGTTCCGCGGCGATCTCGGACCCGGGTATCGCGGTGCGGTCGGGCTCACGGGAACCGGTTGCGGTGAGCACGATCAAGAGTCGCCCGCCGGAAGCGCTCTCTGCCGCGGTGATCAATCGTCCGAGGGTCCGGTCCATCTGCTCAACCTTGCCCGAGAACGTTACCGCCAGCAGATCCGTTTCGTCATCGAGTCCGTAGCCACTTGCCAAGAGGCGTCGTGCTCCCGCGGCTGCATCCTTCGTTCGAACGATGTCGTCGTCGTTCTCTCTACCCAAGTACCAGTTCCCTCCGACGAGGCCGCGATCTTCCGGTCGGTCTTCGACGAGGCCGATGAGCGGCCGCCCCTCGTTGTACTCATCGAGGTCGTCCCCGAGCCCCGCGATGACCGAGAGGGGAGCATCCTTTGACCACGCCCGCACCAGCTCTCCGTCGTCGTTCCGGACGAGCGTCCCGGTGATGCCGTGCTGGCTGGGAACGCCGCCGGTACCGATCGTCGTCAGGATCGCCGCGGGATCCGGCGGCGCGGAGGCGGAGCCGGCGTCCATGGTCCCGATGCCTTCGTCCATCAGCTCCTCGAGGTTCGGAGTGGCGGCCTCGTCGATCTCGCGACTGCCGACCCCCTTCCACACGACCTCGAGGACCAGTCTCGGGGACGCTCCGGTGGCCGTGACCGGAAGCGCCTCTCCCGAGCGCACCTCCGGGTGAGGACGGTCGAGGGCCACGATCGCCGCGATCGTGGGGGCGACCGAGTCAAGCGTGGTGCGAGGGGGCAACTCGGTCGAACCCTCGATCCCGTCCCCCGCAAAGACGAGAGGCACCCGGGGATCGGCGGTGTTCTCGGTCGACGGCCACGGGACCCCGGGCGCCGCGGTGCCACCGGCCACCGGCACGCTCCCGGTGACGCCGAAGACGTCGGGGGAGCGTCCGTCGCGGAAGCCGGTTGCCACCCGGGCTCTGAGCTCACCCGGAAGGGAGCAGAATGGGATGGTTGCGGTTGCCTTGGAGGGTTCATCGCACGCGTGGCCGATGCAGGTGAGCCTCAGGAGGACCGCCGGCGCCCCGACCACCAGCGCTACCAGCAGCATGATGATCGTGCGGCGCCCGAGCTCGGCGCCGCCGGATGCGACGGCCCCCTCGGCGGACATGAGGTAAGTATGTTGGACAGCCAGACTTTGGAGGGACGACGGGGCGCGAGGGCGATCTCCGCCCCCGTGGCAGTCGCTTCCGGGGCGGCCGTCCTCGGCCTGACCCTCGGAGCACGTACCTTGGGGCTCACCGAGTCTGCCGCTCTGCAGACCTTCACGATCATCTTTAGCGCCATCGTGATCGAGGCACTCCCGTTCATCCTCCTGGGGGCGCTCGTGTCGGCGGCCATCGAGGTCTACGTCCCGGACCGAGCGTTCGAGAGGGTCGCCCGGCTGCCGCTCGCCCTTCAGGTTCCGGGCGCCGCGCTCGGGGGGTTCGCCTTCCCGGTGTGCGAGTGCGGGTCGGTGCCGGTTGCGAGGCGCTTGATCGCGAGGGGCATGCATCCGGCGGCCGGGCTCGCGTTCATGCTCGCCTCTCCGATCCTCAACCCGATCGTTCTCCTGTCGACCTACATCGCCTACGCAGGACGTGGGCTCGGGTGGGAGATGGTCGCGGGACGAGGTCTCCTCGGGCTGATCCTCGCGATCACGGCGGGGTGGGCGATCGGGAGTGATGGCGCGACCGATCTTCTGAAGCCGCGCGCCGAGGAGGTTCCCTCTCATGATCACGGCCGCGAAGGTGCCGGCGAACGACGACGCGCGTTCGTGGAGCATCTCGCCGGGGACTTCTTCTTCATGGGGCGGTTCATCGTTATCGGCGCGGCGTTGGCCGCGGCGATGCAGACGCTGATCCCACAGAGCCTCGTTTCGGGCGTGGCCCGAACCCCGATCGTTGGATCGCTCGCCCTCATGGCCATCGCGTTCGTGCTGTCGCTGTGTTCCGAGGCCGACGCGTTCGTCGCGGTGTCGTTCGTCCAGTTCCCACTGGGTTCCCAACTTGCGTTCCTCGCGTTCGGCCCGGTCGTCGACGCCAAGCTGGCGTTCCTCTACGGGGCCACCTTCCGGCGCCGCTTCGTGTTGCGCTTGGTGATCGTGGCGGTACCGGTTGTGCTCGCGGGCTCTCTCTGGTTCGAGGCGGTCGTCAGGTGAGGATCGAGGGGCGGAGGCTGCTGCGAGCCCTGGTCCTCCTCCTGTGGGCAGGGTTCTTCTTCTACCTGTGGTTGTCGGGCGCGTCGACGAAGTTCATTGGCCCTCGAACTTCATGGGTCGTTCCGTTCGGCGCGATCGCCTTGGGTCTCACCGCCGCCTGCCAGATGGTCACGATCCGCCGAGCGGCAGCGAGGATGGTGGGCGCCGAGAGCTCCGGGGTCAAGCCCGGGGTCAAGCCCGGGGTCAAGCCCGGGGACGCGTTCGGGATACTTCTTCTCATCACGCCGATGCTCGTGCTCGTTGCAGTGCCGGACGCGGGACTCGGCTCGCTGGCTGCGTCCCGCAAGACCTCCGGTGAAGGTATCGCGGGGTTGACCTCGATCCTCCCTCCGGAGGATCCGGATCATGAGATCTCGTTCGCGGACATCGACTGGGCGTCCGAGTCCGAGGAGTATGCGGTCAAGGCCGGTATCTCCGAGGGACTCGAGATGGACCTCGAAGGGTTCGTCACCGGCACAGGGGAAGGGACCTTTTCCCTGACGCGCTTCTACGTTTCGTGCTGTGCCGCCGATGCCGTTCCCTATTCGGTCACGGTCGAGTCCCCGGACCACTACGACGACGACACCTGGCTCAGGGTCTCCGGCCGGCTCGGCAGGGCCGGCGACGAGTACGTCCTGATCCCGGACGTCATCGAACCGATCGACGTGCCGAAGGACCCCTACCTCTACTGAGCCCGAAACCCGCTAGGGTGCTGTCCGGTGGCCCGGACCGCCATCTGAAGCGGAGCCCGGCTTTTCTTCATCGACCGTGGCCGACCGGTGGAAGGACCGATCTTGTTCAAGCGCGTGCTCGTGGTGGCGATGGCGGCTTTGTTGGTTGCTGCTGGAGCTGCCTACATCCTGAGACCCGACCGGGGCGTTCCCGGCGACGCCCCGACCCTCGACGAGATGGCTCGCGATGTCGGAGGGCCCGTACTCACCCACCTGCAGCGGGGCGACTACCCGGAACGATCGGGAGATGTCATCGCCGTCCCCAAGCCGTACAGCTACATGATCGGGCAGTGGGACTACACCAGCCTCGAGACGAACCAACCGTGGGTGAACACCACGCACCCCAACCCGTGGGACTACCTGACCGAGGTACCGATCATCTTGCGAGGTCCGGGGATCCCGGCGGGCCAGACGATCGATACCCCGGTCGACATCGCCGGCCTCCCGTCCACGTACGCCGACCTCCTCGGGGTCAAGGGCTATGAGGGGGTCCAGCCTCCGCTGCCGGGGGTCTTCGAGGA
>JAENWQ010000064.1 GCA_016649855.1 Actinomycetota bacterium
GGTTGGGTCGTCTCGTCCCTGATCTGAAGAAGGAGATGGCAGGCAAGCGGGTGGTCCACCACGGTCACAGTCATGGCGGAAGAGTACCTGAGGACCCGTCTCCATTAACGTCCGTCAGGTGCGAGGACTGATCTATCCGTTATAGGTTCCTCGTCCATGGACCCATGTGTGATCACCTGCGCGCTGAGCGGAGTGGCCGCGAGCAGGGAACAGTGTCCGGGGATCCCCTACACGCCCGAGGAGTACGCCGCCGAGTCGCGGCGGGCCCGCGATGCCGGTGCCTCCGTGGTCCATATTCACGCCCGCTATCCCGACGGACAGCCGAGCTACCGGGTCGAGGAGTATGCCGCGATCACCGAGGCGATCCTGGCCGAGGTCCCGGACCTGATCATCAACTACTCGACCGGCGCGGTCGGGGTCAGGGTGGAGGAGCGCGTACATCACGTGGTCGCCCTCAAGCCCGAGCTCGGCGCTCTCAACATGGGTTCGATGAACTACGCGAAGTACTCGAAGAAGCGCAAGGCACTCATCTTCGATCTCGTGTTCGCCAACCCGTTCTCGGACATCACTTTCCTGATCGAGAAGATGAACTCGGTCGACGTCAAGCCCGAATGTGAGTGCTTCGACACCGGCCACATCGGGAACGTCCTCCCCCTCATCGACATGGGTTTGATCGAGCCCCCGATCCAGTTCTCGCTGATCCTCGGCGTGCTCGGGGGGGCGCCACCCGACGCCCGGACGCTGGCGCACATGGCGAGCCTGCTCCCCGAGCGGTCGACCTGGGAGGTCATCGCGATCTCACGCAAGCAGTGGGAGCTGCTCGCTGCCGGGACCTCGCTGGGCGGGAACGTCCGTGTCGGTCTCGAGGACAACTTCTATCTCCCCACCGGCGAAATGGCGTCATCGAACGGCGACCTGGTGGCCGCGGCCGCCAAGCTGGTCGAGTTGGCCGGTCGTAAGGTCGCCTCACCGGCCGAGGCGAGAAGTCTGTTGTCGCTGCCTGATCCTCCCGACCGGAGCGGCCTGGAGAGCGCCGCGAAAGGGACAGCATGAGCGAGTCGGAGCTCGCCAACCTGAGCCGCACGCCCGCCGCGAAAGGGACAGCATGAGCGAGTCGGAGCTCGCCAACCTGAGCCGCACGCCCGCCGCGAAAGGGACAGCATGAGCGAAGAGGTCCTGGCCGAGATGGTCGCCAATGTGTGGAAGATCGTCGTTAACGAGGGCGACCAGGTGGCCGAGGGCGACACGATCTGCATCCTCGAGTCGATGAAGATGGAGATCCCGGTCGAGGCAACCGCGTCGGGAACCGTTGCTCAGATCGGCGTTCAGGAAGGCGGGACCGTGCAAGAGGGCGACGTCATCGCCGTCATCGAGTAAGTGAACCTCGTCGAGGTCACCCGTGAGGGTGCCGTCGCCTTCCTCGAGTTGAGCCGTCCCGAGCAGAGGAACGCCCTGTCGGTCGGCCTCTGCGACGCGATCGTCGACGCGCTGGATGACATCGACTCGGAGCCAACCACCCGCGTGGTCGTGCTCAGGGGTCGAGGGAAGGTGTTCTGCGCGGGAGCGGACTTCGCCGCGGTGGCCGGGGGTGGAGGGATGGAGTTCCTGCCGCGCTTCGAGCGCATGCTGGAAGCCGTCGCCGGGTTCCGTCTCCCGACCGTCGCGCAGATCAACGGAGCGGCCTTGGGGGGTGGCCTGCAGCTGGCGGCCGTGTGCGACTTCCGGATCGCCGCCGACGACGCCAAACTGGGGATCCCGTCGACGAGACTGGGCGTTGTCGTTAACTACGAGAACGTAAGGCGCCAGGTCCTGTTGACCGGCGCGGCGGTCGCTCGGGAGGTGCTGATGACCGGGCGCACCTTCACCGGTCCCGAGGCGGCTGCCGCCGGCCTCGTCAACCGTTCGGTTCCGGAGGCGGACCTTGCCACTGAGTGCCGGACCATGGCCGAGGGCATCGCGTCGCTGGCACCGCTCTCCGTGCAGGGAGCCAAGCGAGCCATCCAGGCCGTCCTCGACTCGACCGGAGACGCGCGCTCGTCCGCTCCCGAGGCTGCCTCCGAGATCGATCGCCTCGTGGCCGACGCGTACCAGAGTGCGGATCTCGCCGAAGGACTGCAGGCGATGCGCGACAAGCGCCCGCCGAGGTTTACGGGTACTTGACGAGACTTACGCGGAGATGCACTAGAGGTCCGTGACCCTGCGGCGTCCGAGGAACCCGCCGGCCGGCGAGTGCCAGTGCGTCACCTCGGGCTCTCCCAGGCGCCAGCAGTAGAGGATGTTTTCGCCTCCGGCGGTCGCGGGAAAGTCCACCAGCCCGGACGCGACGTCCCTAAGGATCACTCTCCACTCCAGCACGCGGCCGAGCAGCTCATCGACCCGTTCCATCAGCCGCGCCTGCTCGGCCTTCTTGCCGGCGAGGCCGTTCCCGGCGGCGGCTGCTTCCATCTCGGCGCCGAGGCGCGACGCCCCTTCGACCTTCTCCCGAAGTTCGACCAGCGCGGGGGCCAGGTAGGGGAGCAGCGCGTTGGCTTCGTCGAGCGTGAAGGTTCGTTCGGACATCAGGCCCCCAGTTCTCTAGGCCCCCATCTTCTCAGGCCCCATCTTCTCGAGGGTCCATTCCTCGATCTTGCCACCGGCGACGCGCGCCTGTGCCATCACCGCACGGCGGTCGAACGGAACCCGGCGATGGGTGATGGTCCAGTCGGTCCCGGTCTGTTCGATGATCAGGTAGGTCGCGAGCTCGCCGTCCATGGGAAAGCCGACGGAGCCCGCGTTGGCGACGATGGTCCCGTCGGCGAGCCTCCGAACGAAGCCCCGGTGCACGTGCCCGTAGACGACGACCGGCGCCATGCCCTCGTAGGGCGCGAACTCAAGGGGACCGGCGTCCGGCAGCGGTCCTGCGAAGGGGGACTCCGGGGTCCCGTGGACCAACAGGAGCCCGCCGAGACCCTTGTGGCCGAGCGGAAGGTTCAACAGCCAGTCCCGGTCGTCGACGCTGATGTCGTGGGCGGCCGCGAGCGCCATCAGTCGAACGCGCTCCTCTTCGGTCTCGGCGGTCTGAGGGTCTCCGGTGATCCACACATCGGTGTTGCCCTTCACGGTCGTCCAGCCGGCCGAGCGGACCCGCTCGATGCACCGCTCGGCCCATGGGCCTCCCCAGGCGACGTCTCCCCCGCACCAGATCTCGTCGACATCCATCTTCTCGATGTCGTTCTCCACGGCGTCGAGCGCCATGAGGTTTCCGTGGATGTCGGAGATAACCGCGATACGCATGTCTCGATGATAGGCGTGGGACGATTCAGCGATGGCAACGCTAGCCGACCGCATCCGAGCGGTCTCCGATCTCTCCTCCGACGAAGCGGAGCATCTCCGGACGCTCTGTTCCTCGTGGCAGGTGCTCGCCGACCTGTCGTTCTCCGACCTCCTCCTGTACGTCAGGAAGAAAGGGGCCGTCGAGAGGTTCGAGATCTGCGCGCAGCTCAGGCCGTTCACGTCCCAGACGCTCTATCCCCAGGACATGGTCGGGACGATCGTGACCCAGCCGGAGCAGCCGATCGTGGAACGGGCATTTAGAGAGGGACGCATCTGGGCCCAGGATGATCCCGTCCTCGTCGACGGGATCCCGATCCGGATGGATGCGGTCCCGGTCCGCCACCACGGCCGGGTCGTTGGGGTCGTGACCAAGGAGGGGAGCCCGGCCACGTCGCGCCGGCCGGGCCGGTTGGAGCAGGTCTACATCCAGTCCGCCGAGCACGTCTCGGACATGATCTGCGCCGGCCGGTTCCCTTACCCCGGCACCCCGGTGGGGGATTGGCCGAAGGTCGGAGACGGGTTGTGCGTCCTCGATCGGTCGGGTCGCATCTCGTGGGCGTCGCCCAACGCCGTGTCCGCCTTCCGTCGTTTCGGCGTGAAGCAGAACATCCTGGGCCGGTACCTGGACGACTTGAGGATCGGTCAGACCCCGGTCCAACATGCGCTCACGTCGCGCGACCTGACCGACGACGAGCTGTCCCGCGGCGAGAGCCACATCCTCTTGCGTTGTCTTCCGCTCGTTGAGGATGAGGCCGTTGCCGGCGCGTTGGTTCTGGTCCGCGACGTTTCCGAGCTTCGACAGAAGGATCGCGAGATCTCGGTCAAGGATGCGACGATCCGCGAGATCCATCACCGCGTGAAGAACAACCTGCAGACGATAGCGAGCCTGTTGCGCCTCCAGGCGAGACGCCTCCGATCGGAGGAGGGTCGCAACGCGCTCAACGAGAGCGTGCTGCGGATCGGCACTATCGCTCTCGTGCACGAGACGTTGTCGGAGGAACCTTCTGATGTCGCCGAGTTTGCCGACGTCGTCAGGAGGATCGGCTACATGGTCGCCGAAGGCCTCGTGCTCCCGGAGCGCACGATCTCGCTCACGGTCACCGGGAAGACGGGGCGGCTCGAGGCCGACCTCGCCACGCCGCTTGCGGTGACCGTGACCGAGCTGCTCCAGAACTCGATCGAGCACGCCTTTCCCGAGGAGTCGTCCGGCTCGGTCTCGATCGACCTCGCCCGCGACCGGGGAGATGTGGTCGTGACCGTGAGGGATGACGGGGTCGGGATCCCCGACGGCTCGCTCGAAAGCGCCCGCCTCGGTCTGCAGATCGTGAGGACCCTGATCGCCGAGCTGGGCGGGACCTTCACGATCAGCGCCGACGGGGGGACCGTTGCCGTGGTGAGGGTGCCGACCAAGGAACGGGCCCCCGGATAACCGGCCACCCCCAGCCCGGACCTCTATAGTACGAACAGACGTTCGGACGTGCATAGAGTTTTGGAAAGTCCTTGGAGGGCCCGGGTGGCGGAAGAGCTGGTGGAGACGTGGCGCGCGGGGCTCAACCCCGAGCAAGAGCGGGCCGCCACTCACCCGGGCGGACCGCTGCTCATCGTGGCGGGGGCCGGGACCGGTAAGACCAAGACTCTCGCCTGCCGGGTCGCCCATCTGATCGGGACCGGCGTTCCCGCCGAGCGCATCCTGCTCCTCACGTTCACGAGACGAGCCGCCGCCGAGATGCTGAAGCGCGCCGGTCAGATGTCCTCTTCCTCGGGATGTGCCGCGGCGCAGGTCTGGGGTGGGACGTTCCATGCGGTCTCCAACCGGCTCCTGAGGATGCACGGCCGCGCTCTGGGTCTCGACGCGAACTTCACGGTGATGGATCAGGCCGACGGCGCCGACCTTATGGACCTGATCCGCGACGAAGGCGCCTACGCCAAAGGTAAGAAGCGCTTCCCCAAGAAGGACACGCTCGCGGCGATCTACTCGCGCGCGGTCAACTCAGGTGAGAAGCTCGTCGATGTCCTCGAGCGGAACTTCCCGTGGTGCAAGCCCGAGGTCGAGGGCGTTCGCGAGATCCTCTCGGCCTACGTCGAGCGCAAGCGCGGTGCCGGTGTGCTCGACTACGACGACCTGCTGCTGTTCTGGAAGGCGCTCGCCGAAGCGCCCGGGGTCGGCGAGTTGGTTGCCGAGCGGTTCGATCACATCCTGGTCGACGAATACCAGGACACCAACCATCTGCAGTCGGACGTCCTCAGGGCGATGCGGAAGACCAACAACAACATCACCGTGGTCGGTGACGACGCCCAGGCGATCTATTCGTTCCGCGCAGCGAGCATCGACAACATCTTGTCGTTCTCCGACCACTTCCCGGGAGCCGAGATCGTCAAGCTCGAACGCAACTACCGTTCGACCGCAGAGATCCTCGCGACCTCGAACGCTGTCATGGCCGAGTCTCTACTCGGGTACGGGAAGGCGTTGTGGACCGAGCGCACCGATGGACGCAGGCCGGCCCTGATCGATTGCCTCGACGAGGAGCAGCAGACCCATCAGGTGTGCGAGCGCGTCCTCGAACACCGCGAGCGAGGCGTCGCGCTCAAGTCACAAGCGGTCCTGTTCCGAGCAGGTCATCACTCGGCGCTCCTCGAGATCGAGCTCACGCGACGCAACATCCCGTTCGTGAAGTATGGGGGCCTGAAGTTCGTGGAGTCCGCCCATGTGAAGGACGTGGTCGCGTTCCTGCGGATCCTCGAGAATCCCCGGGACGAGCTCGGCTGGTGGCGAGTGTTCAACCTCCTCGACGGGGTCGGCCCGGCGACGGCGCGGGCCCTCATGATGGCGATCGGCGTCACGTCCGGGCCCTCGGATATCTCGCCCCTGGTGCGTTTCGCCGAGGATCTCCCGAGCCCAGGCGGTGCGGGGCGCGAACAGGTCGCCGCACTCGCTGCCACGCTGTCGGAGTGCGGCAAGGAGTCCCCGGCGCTGCCGGTGGCGGCCCAGATCGAGGTCATCCGCCGCTTCTACGAGCCGATCGTTCACCGGCGCTACGAGGCTCCCCACGCCCGGATCCGGGATCTCGAGCAGCTCGAGGCGCTCGCCTCGTCGTCGAAGTCCCGGGAGCGCTTCGTGGTCGACCTGACCCTCGACCCACCGGCTTCTACCCAGGACCTCGCCGGGCCCCCGCTGCTCGACGAGGACTTCCTGATCCTCTCAACCGTGCACTCGGCCAAGGGTGGGGAGTGGGACGTCGTTCATGTCCTGCACGCGGCCGACGGGATGATCCCGTCCGACATGGCGACCGGGGACGCCGATGAGATCGAGGAAGAGCGCCGTCTCTTCTACGTTGCGCTCACGAGGGCGAAGAGCGACCTCTACGTCTACTTCCCGCTGCGCTACTACCACCGCCCCCGAGGCCTCGACGACGCACACGGCTACGCGCAGCTCAGCCGGTTCATCACCGAGGACGTCAAAGAGACGTTCGATCTACGCCCGGCCTTCACGGGCTCTCCCGAGGATGACGCTCGCGTGGACCACGCACCGATCGCGCAGGTAACGAAATACCTGAGCGACCTGTTCTCGATCTAGTCGTTCGCCGCGGCGAAGTCGAGGGCGTGTCCCCTGACTACCGCACCTTCCAGGATGGAGAAGTTGAGCGACTGGAAGTCGACCGCGTTTGTCATCAGCGTGCACGGTGAGACCTCACCCTGGTCCAGTTCGGTGGGGATCCCTTCGACGCAGTCTTGGTAGTGATGATGCGCACCCATCAGGTGGCCGATCTCGTGCGCAGCGATCTTCGAAGTCGCCGCGTAGTAGAAGGTGAGAGGACCCGCTTCGAGGTTCTCGTACGACGGGATCTCGCCGACCGCGAAGGCGTGCTGGTCGTAGCGAACCCCGCCGATGCAGTCCGCCTGTCCGGCGACCGCGTTGCCGATGTCCGGGGCGGTCATGTCGAGGTCGGTGAGGACGTACACGACATCGAAGCCACGAGGCCTGGTCCCGCCAAACTGTTCCTTGGAGAGATCGATGATCGATTGCGAGTCGGCGGTCCTGTCGCGCGCGGAACCATCCGACTCGAGCGGCTGGAGCAGATCCCATTTCTTGAAGTTGAGCTTTATCCCGAGAGGCTCGTAGGAGGTCGGGGCCTTCCCGAGGGACTCCTCCGCCCGCGCGACCAGAGACTTGAACTCGCGGCGGGCTTTGCGGGCCATCTTGCGGTCGCCCGAAAGCTCGGCCTCGCGCTGGTGCGCAGCCACCTCGGAACCTTCCTTGAAGTCGAGCAACACGTAGACGTCAAGGGAGACTTTTTTACCGTCATCGCTTCCCGGGAGCGTGTAGGACTCGGGAACGAACTCTTCGCAGTCCGGGGTCTCGGCCGGATCGACGATGCGCGTGGGATCGGGTGATACGTGGGCGCCGGCGGTGGGGATGCTCGCGCTCAGCAGACCGGCGAGCATCAAGGCGATGAACGGAACTCGTTTCTTCAAGGGGGGGCCTCCAGGGTTATGTCCTGTTTGGGGAGGTTCGCCCCGGTTGTACATGGTCCTGCAAGTGCCGATGCGGCACTAGTCCTCGAAGGCTCCCCGCAGGCGGGCGAGCGTGCGGTTCAGGAGACGCGATACGTGCATCTGGGAGATGCCCAGCTTGTCGGCGATCTCGGACTGGGTCAGGCCCTTGAAGAAGCGCATGAAGAGGATGTGCTGCTCGCGCTCGGGGAGCTTCGAGACCTCGGGGGCGAGTGAGGCCCAGTACTCGAGGTTCTCGATCTGCACGTCCTCGCTGCCCATCTGGTCGGCGAAGGTCGAGGACCCTTCGTCGTCGGAGTCGAGCGGCGCGTCGAGGGAGCTGAAGTTGTAGGCGTTCGCGATCTCGAGCCCCTCGAGTACCTGCTCCTCGGAGTGCCCGGTGGCCTTCGCCAGCTCCGCCACGGTCGGTGAATGCCCGAGGTCCTGTCCGAGCAGGCCGATCATCTTCGTCAGCTCGAGATGCAGCTCCTGCAAGCGGCGCGGGACGCGGACCGCCCAACCCTTGTCGCGGAAGTGCCGCTTGAGCTCGCCCACGACCGTCGGGGTCGCGTAGGTGGAGAACTCGACCTCGCGATCGAGGTCGAAGCGCTCGATCACCTTGAGGAGGCCGATCATCCCGACCTGGGTGAGGTCCTCGAGTGGCTCGCCCCGGTTCTTGAAGCGGCGGGCGAGGAACTCGACCAGGCCGATGTACTGATCGACGAGCTTCTCGCGCAGGGCGACGCGGGTCCTTTCATCTGTGGCCGTTCGGTATTCGACGAACAGGGCCCGGGCTTCTTCTTTACTGAGCGATCCTCGTTCGGTCACGACTGCTTGTGCTTGTTCTTGGTCAACGAGAAACTGGGGAGCCCGTCGTTGAGCTCCAGGACCGCATCGTCTGCGACCGTCTTGAGGATCTGTCGCGAGAGCTCTGTCAGTTCGGTTCGGATCTTGTCGCCGGGGGCAAACTTACCGGTGCCCTTGATCTCGATGCGGTCGCTCTCGACGCCGAACTCGATCTCGATCGTGCCTTCCCTGCCTTGCGTTCCGGTCAGGTACGCAGCCAGCTCATCCACCGCGATCTTGAGATCTTCGATCTCGTCGATGGTGAATGTGAGACGGGACGCGAGTCCTGCTGCTATCAACCTGACTACCTGCAGATACTGCGGTGACGCGGGGATGCTTATTGAGACCTTGTCCAAGAGCCTTCTCTCTACGATGCGGATACGCGCTGAGCGCTCTTCTTCTTAGGGCTCTTGGTCGAACCCTCTTTCTTCTTCTTCGCGTCGGCGACCGAGGCCTTGAGCGCCTCCATCAGGTCGATGACCTTGGTCGGTTCCTCTTCGGCTTCCGCGACGACGGTCACTTCCTCGCCTTCGACCTTCTGGTTGATCAGGGTCTCGAGCCGCTCGCGGTAGTCATCGACGAAGGCGGCGGGATCGAAGTCGGTGGACAGCTGCTGGATCAATTGGCGCGCCATCTTCACCTCCTGATCCCGAACCTCGACCTCTTTGTCGAGATCTTCGAACACGGGCTGGCGGATCTCGTCGGGCCAGTGCATCGTTTCGAGCACGAAGACATCGTCCTTGATACGGATGGTGGCCAGGTGCTCCTTCTCGCGCAGAGCAACCTTGGCGATGCCGACCTGACCTTCCGCCTCGAGCGCCTGCTGGAGGAGCCGGTATGCCTTGAGCCCGGACGGCTCCGGTACTACGTAGTAGGTGCGGTTGTAGTAGATCGGGTCGATCTCCTCGAGCGGCACGAAGTTGACGACATCGATCGCTCTGATCGAGTCCACGTCGAGGGACTTCAGCTCGTCGTCGGTGAATGTGACGTAGTGGTCCTTCGAGTACTCGTAGCCCTTGACGATCTCGTCCCAGGCGACCTCTTTGCCACAGACGGAACAGACCCGTTGGAACTTGATCCGGCCTCCATCCTCACCGTGGAGCATGTTGAACCGGAGGCTCTTCTCCTCGACCGCCGAATACAGACGGACCGGGATGTTCACGAGCCCGAACGTGACGGCGCCCTTCCATAGCGCTTTCATGGCACTGATTGTACGCGGATGCTCGCACCAGGCCGTGCGGCTACGTAGGGTGGCTGCTGTAGGGGGGCGAGGCCGCTCTCCGAGAAGGGCCGGTGACGGAGAGTGACGGGTGACGAGTACGCGCGAGCGGTGGGAGAGCGGCTAAGGCGCATCAGGGTGGCCAGGGGGATGTCGCTGGGCGACGTGCAGGAGTCGTCCGGGCGGCTCTGGAAGGCGGCTGTGGTCGGGGCGTACGAACGAGGCGACCGAAATATCACGATCGCCCGGCTGGCCGAGCTCGGCGAGTTCTATGGGGTCCCGGTGGCCGAGATCATCCCGGGGGACGGAGCGCCAGCGTCGCGAACCGGCGGAAGCCGCCGCGTGGTCTTGAACCTCGAGCGCTTGGATGGAGTGCCCGAGTCAGATAGGGATCCGCTTCGGCGCCTGGTGGCTTCGATCCAGGAGAGGCGCGGCGAGGCCGGCGGACGGGTGGTGACGATCCGTGAGAGCGACCTCATGCCTCTCGCCCTCCTCTACCGAACGTCCCCAGAGGGGTTCGCGAGAAAGCTCGAAGAGTGGGGTCTGGCGACGGAGGCCGAGCCGGCTTAGGCGGCGATCGCGGCTACCCCGATCGCGATCAGGAGGACCTCGTACAGGGCGGTGAAGCCGTAGTCGATCGTCGCGGGCCGTCCGGGGATCAGCACCGCCAGGACCCAGATCGGCATGACGATCAGCGCGAACAGACCGGCGTAGACCAACCCGGCCCACCGAACCCATCCGATGCCGGCCCCCGCCGCGATCGCGAGCGCTATCAGAAGCGCGCCGAGGACCCCTTGCCCGATCACATCTTCGGATGGTCCTCCCCTGGCCTTCCACCGGTACACCCGGTAGCCGAACCCCACGAGCGCGTTCGCGGTCAGTTGGGCGGCGAGGACCGTTGACGTGCTCATGGCTGAACAAGATAGCCTCGATGCGATGCCACAAGGAAAGAACACCAGGAAGAGAAAGTCGGGCGGGGCGGAAGCTGCCGAGAGGAAGAGGCAGCGACTCGAAGAGCGGCGTCACCAGAAGGCTGAAGCCCTCGCCCGCCAGAGGAAAGCGGCAGCGCGGGCGCGGGCGGTGCGCTCCGTCGCGCTGATCGCGCTGGCAGGCGTTGCGTTCTGGTTCTTCTTCCTGAGGTCCTCGACGCCCGATGAGATCAACGGTCACGCGATCACCGGATTCGGCGGCGCCGGCGTCGGCAAGCACTCGAGCGAGCCCGTGTCCTCCGAGATGACCCCTCCGGTCCAGGGAACCCACTCGTCGACCCCCGCGCCTTGTGGGGTGTACGGATCCCTGGTAGCCGACGAGGAACTCGTTCACAGCCTCGAGCATGGGGCCGTGGGTCTGCTGTTCGACCCCACCAGGGCTACCCCCGAAGACATCAAGGAGCTGGAGGCGATCGCGTCCGACGCGGACGAGAACGTCCTCTCCGCTCCCTACGAGGGCATGGAGCCGGTGTTCGCGATCGCATCCTGGGGCGAGCGGATGGATCTCGACGAGCTCGACATCGCCGCGGTCAACGAGTACATCGACGTTTTCGCAGGCAAGGGCCCGGAGGCCGGTCAGACGTGCCCCAACACCGTGGACACCCCCTATACCCCGGCGGAATCAGGTTGAGATCCTGACACGGCCGGCCGGTGCTTCAGTTAGCGGTAGCTGGATCATGGCAACTCAGGTAGATCTCGGCTGGATGGGAGTCGGCCTCGTCATTTCGGGTCTGGTCTTCTATCTGGTCGTGCGGTTCTCCGCCAGGAAAGCGGAACAGGCTCTCGGCGAGACGATGCGTGCGGCGAGTGCGATCGTCTCGGGAGGATTGGCGTCGGACGACCCCGAAAGCGGCCCCGACGCCATGCTCGCAGAACTCGCTCGCCTCCTCGACGCCGATGCAAGCGTTATAGCGATCCCGACCGGCGATGGGCGACTCGAGCGCGGCGCTTCGTTCGGATATTCGGAACCGGACAGGCAGTTCATCGAGATCGAGGAGGGGTTGTCCGGGCGCGCGTTCACAACGGGGAGCCCGGTGATCGCCCCCGACGTCAGCAAGGAGCCGTCGTACGAACCGACCGTGGAAGGCATTCGATCTGCGGTGGCGGTACCGCTGCGGGTCGGTGGTCGCATCATCGGAGCTCTCAACGTGGAGTCGTCACACCGGAGGTACACGGAGCGCGACCTGGCCGTCCTCGGCCCCCTGGCCGACCAGATCGCGGCTTTGTTGGAGAACCAGAGGCTCACCCGCGCGGAAGAGGATCGCCGCGCCTCCGAAGGAAGGGCCCGGGATGAGATCGAC
>JAENWQ010000241.1 GCA_016649855.1 Actinomycetota bacterium
CTCGGCTGCGGCGTATCCACTCACGCCGAGCCCGACCACGAGAACCCGCCGGCCCGAGAACGATGTCACGGCAGGCCTCCCTTCCCGAGGAAATCTGCGTAGAACAGTCCGAGCCCGAAACCAACCGACAACCCCGACAGGATCCAGAACCTCACGATCACAGTGATCTCCGGCCAGCCCCCGACCTCGAAGTGGTGATGGATCGGGGCCATCAGGAACACGCGTCGCTTGAGCGTTTTGTAGAACAGGACCTGCATCATCACCGACAGGGTCTCGACCGCGAAGATGCCTCCAAGCAGCAACAGGAGGAGCTGGGTGTTCAGGAGGATCGCGAACGTGGCCATGGCTCCGCCGAGCATCAACGACCCGGTGTCGCCCATGAAGATCTTGGCCGGGGCGGTATTCCACCACAGGAACCCCGCGCATGCGCCGAACATCGCCGCAGCCAGGATCGCGAGGTCGAAAGGATCGGATCCGGTCTTGCCGACGTCGTAGAAGCCGGGGTGACGGAACTGCCAGAACGCGATCACCACGAATGCTCCGAGGACCTGAGCCGATGCGCCGACCGCCAGCCCGTCCAGGCCGTCGGTGAGGTTCACCCCGTTGGATGCCCCCGACACGAGGATGAAGACCCAGATATAGAAGAAGATACCGAGATCGATCGCGGTCGAGCGGAAGAATGAAACGTCGGTTCCAACCTTCACCACCTCGGTGACGAGATAGGTCAAGACGATCGCGATGACGGCCTGGCCGATGAACTTGGCGCGGCTCCGGAGCCCGAGGTTGCGTGCCTTGCGCACCTTGATGAAGTCATCGATGAACCCCAGCATCCCAAACGCGATCGTGGCACCGAGGGCGACGATCCCGCTGTCCCGGAACGGAACGAGACCCTCGCGCCCGATGTGACCGAGGACGTAGCCAACGACCGTGCCCGCGAGGATCACCAGCCCACCCATGGTCGGCGTCCCGCTCTTCTCGTAGTGAGCCTTCGGGCCCTCCTCCCGGATCGTCTGACCCCATCCCCACGCTCTGAAGTTCTTCACGGCGACCGGCGTCAGGAAAAGCGCCACGGCCAGGCCCACCATCCCGGCGATCAGGATGCTGATCATCCGGACTCCCCCCAGCTGAGACCGGCGAGGACCTCGCGAGAAACGATCCGGTCATCGAAGGGGACCGTGTGGTCGGCGAACTGTTGCCCGGTCTCGTGCCCCTTCCCCGCTATCACGACGACGTCCCCGGCGTTCGCGGCCGTGAGTGCGTGCTCTATCGCCTCTCTGCGGTCGACCATCACGGCATCGGGGCCCTCGGTCCGGACGCCGATGACACCATCGAGGATGTGATCCAGGATCGCTTGCGGATCCTCGCTGCGCGGGTTGTCGGAGGTAACGATCACGTAGTCGGCGAGCTTCGCGGCCGCGATCCCCATCAACGGACGCTTCTGCCGATCTCGGTCTCCACCACAACCGAAGACCACGACGACACGGCCGTCTCCACGGACGAGCGACCGCGCTGCTCGCAGGACGTTGTCGAGCGAGTCGGGCGTGTGTGCATAGTCGACGACAACTCCGAACGGTTGTCCGAGGTCGATCGACTCGAACCGCCCGGGAACCATCCTCAGGGAATGAAGGCCCTCACCGATCGCGTCGAGCTCGATGCCGGCCAGCAGGGCGGTCGCCGTGGCCGCGAGACAGTTAGACACGTTGAACGCACCGACCAGCCCGGTCGATACGGGGAGCTTCCCGGTCACACCGTTCACGTCCTCGACGACGATGATGAAGTCACTCCCCCGCTGCCCCAGGCTCAGGTTCTCGGCCCGGACCTGCGCATCGAG
Source organism: Actinomycetota bacterium (assembly GCA_016649855.1). Lineage (GTDB taxonomy): Bacteria > Actinomycetota > CADDZG01 > CADDZG01 > WHSQ01 > WHTI01. The sequence continues at coordinate 1,832 of JAENWQ010000241.1, forward strand.
CGATACCCCGAAGCCCGTGCACGGCACCTCCGATGTCTCCAACAGACGGCGGCCGTAGGGATCGTCGATGTTGGATGCCCCGGCCTCCAGGTGCCCGGTCGTGAACAGGCCGGCCTTGGCGGCGAAGTAATCCTCCATGTCCCGGTGGAAGTCGAGATGATCCTGAGAGAGGTTCGTGAATGCGGCCGCGGTGAACCTGATCCCTTCCACCCGGCGGAGCCGGAGCGCGTGCGAAGTGACCTCCATCGCGACGGAGTCGGCGCCCGCGAGACGCATCTCGGCCAGCAACCTCTGCAGATCGAGCGACTCGGGAGTCGTTCTCACCCCCGGGGTGACCACCTCGCCGACCCTGGTTTCGATCGTTCCGATCAAACCCGGTGTGCGGCCGGCCGCCCTGAGTATCGACTCAAGGAGGAAAGCGGTGGTCGTCTTCCCGTTGGTGCCGGTAACCCCGACCATCAAGAGCTGCGAGGCCGGATACGAATAGAACGCTGCGGACATCCGAGCCATCGCGACCCGAGCGTCGGAGGTGATCACCTCGGGAACCCCGAGATCGAGACGTCTCTCCACGCACAGCGCGGCGGCTCCAGAAGTGACCGCTTGGGGCGCGAACTCGTGTCCATCGGTCACGGTTCCGGGGACGCAGAAGAAGAGGTCTCCCTCTTGAACGCTTCGGGAGTCGTACGCCAGCCCCCCGATGACCACCTCGCCGTTCCCCTCGACGTCCTCGAAGATGTCGCCGGCGGCCCCGGCGAGGTCGGCCAGTCTGTGCCCCTGCATGGGCTCCAGCCTAGTCGTGGACAAGCGGTTCCTCCGGAAGCGTGCGGAGATCCTCGAGGTCCTTCTCGGCGTTCGCCGTAGGGGGGACGCCGAGGTGACGGAGGGTGAACTCAACGATCTTCTGGAACGTGGGGGCGGCGGTCGACCCGCCCCAGATCGGCGACGGGTTGTCGAAGCTGACGAGCACCGCGATGCTCGGGTAATCGGCGGGGGCGATGCCTGCGAACGAAGCGATGTAGGAGTTCCCGTAGCCACCGGTAGGAAGCGGCTTCTGCGCGGTGCCGGTCTTCCCGGCAACCGCGTAACCCGGCACCGCGGCTTCGATACCGGTTCCCCGTTCGACAACCTCGGTCAAGATCTCCAGCAGTTCGCGCGCGGTTGTTCTCGACAGCACCCGGCGGCGTGCCGGAGAGGATGCCTGAACCGGCGTGCCCTCGCTATCGAGCGTCGCGTGAACGAGTTTCGGCTCGACCCACATCCCCCCGTTGCCGAGCGCGGCATAAGCGGAGACGAGTTGGATCGGAGTCACCGCGATCCCCTGTCCCATGGGGATCTGGGAGATCGTCGAGCCGTACCACTCGTCCGGATCGAGGACGATGCCGTGGGCCTCTCCGGGGAAGTCGAGCCCGGTTTCCTTTCCGAACCCGAAGC